>JBBQVF010000014.1:0-48277 GCA_038211805.1 Burkholderiales bacterium
TCGCTGGGTTCGTCGACCAGCGGCGGCAAGTCGCCGAGGTAGACCCGCAACTGGCTGCGCCGGTCGTCCAGGTCGAACCGGCGGTCGGTGCCCGGTGTCATCAGGCTGCGCAACGGGGTGGGCTGCGAGTACAGCGTCAGCTCGATCCAGGCCGGTTGGCCATCGGCCAGCACGGCGCGGCCGCGCATGCGCTCGACCAGCTCGACCCGCGTCGGCGTGGCCGGCCCCGGGTGCACCCCGGCCTGGAACACCGGCCGCGGTCCCACTGGCACGGTCACGGGGGCGGGCTCGCCGAGGTTCCAGTGCGATCGCAGCGCCTGTGCGGCGCGGTGGGCCAAGGCGGCGATCGTCAGCGCCGGGTTGATGCCCAGCGAGGTCGGCACGGTGGCGCCGTCCAGCACCACCAGGCCGGGGTGGCTGCGCCCTGGCGCGGTCTGCGGGTCGGTGGCGTCGAAGACCCGGCCCAGGTGGTCGACGACGCCGCTGAGCACGCTGTCGCCCATCACGCAGCCGCCCAGCGGGTGCACCGTGATCATCGGCCCGCGCGGCACCTTCAGGCTGTCCTGCAGCTCGGGCGGCAACAGTTGCCAGACCGGGTTGGGCAGCACTTGGCCGCCCATCCCGCTGTCGGTCAGCAAATCGCCCAGATCTCGATGTTGTGCGGTCCAGCGGGCCTGGTTCTTCAGCGTCGGCCAGACGATCTGCAGCGCGCCGTCGCCTTCATCGTCGAAGGCCGACAGGTCGGTCGACAACACCGAGCGGGCCGACAGCAGTTGCAGCCGCCCGCCACTGTCGTCGTGGCCGATCATCGCCACCGGCAGGCTGTTGTCGATGACGCCTGGCTGCACCGCGCAGTCGTCGATGTCGGTCGGCGCATGCGCGCCCTGGTCGCACCTGACCAGCTGGTGCAGCACCGATGCGGTGGTGTAGAGCTCGGCAAAGGCCTGGCGCAGCGGCCCGGGCACCGCCAGGTCTTGCACCACGAAGCCGCCGGCGCCGCTGCGCTGGTCGACCATCGCGGTGATGGTCGGCCCCACGTGGCGCAGGTCGGGGCGCTGGTCCTCATCGGCCACCGCCGCCACCTCGGGCTGCAGACCGTGCAGCGAGGCGATCACGTCGCCGTTGGCCGAGAAACGCTGCCCCAGCATCGGCGACAGCGCGAGGCCGTGCTGCGCCGAGCGCAGCAGGATTTCGGTCGACCCCAGCGTGCCGGCGGCCAGCACCACGAAGCGTGCACGCAACCGCAGCGGCCGGCCCTGGCGCAGCCGCAGTTTGTCGTCGGTGTGCTGCAGCAGCACGACCCAGTGGCCGTCGGGCTGCCGCTCGACGCGCAACACCGTCACGCCGGCGTACAGGCCGACGCATTCGGCCCGGCAGGCCTGCGCCAGCAGGCCGATGTCGAGCGAGTTCTTCGCGCCGTGGTTGCAACCGGTGGCGCAATCGCCGCAACCGATGCAGGCGGCCAGCGGCACGCCAGCCACCGTCTGGGTGCCAGCCCGCAGCGCGACGGTGATCGGCACGTCGATGCGCTGCCGTCCGGGCAGCCGTTTCAGCACGGCGGTCTTGCGCAGGCCGGCCAGCGGCGTGCCGGCCACCGTGTTGGGCTGCGCGCGGGGCCCGGCGCCCAGCCAGTCACGCACCTCGTCGAAGTGACCGTCCAGGCCACCGTCGCTGCGGATCGCCGCCGGCCAGCCGGGCTGCTGGAACACGGCGGGATCGGGCTGCAGCATCACGCCGGCATTGATCAGCGAGCCGCCGCCCACGCCGTTGGCCACCAGCGCCACCAGGTCGGCGCCGACCCGCAGGTCGAACAACCCGTTGCGCCGGCCGCGCGGTTGCGGGTTGTCCGGGGTGCTGAACCGCACGTGGCCGGCGAGGTCGGCCATCTGCGAGGGGAACGAGCCGCTCAGGTACTCGTTGCCGCGCTCGAGGATGGTGATGCGCAGGGTTTTGCCATCGAGCTGGCAGCCGGCGAACTGCCTTGCCGTCACCGCCGCGCCATAGCCGCTGCCGACGATGACCAGGTCGGTGTCGAAATCGGGGCGGTCGGTGCCCTCGACATCCGGGCCGCGGCACGGCAGGTCGTCGAACAGCGACTCCAGCCCCTGTGACAACCAGGCCACCGCCGACGCAGTGCCTGGCGGATCGGTGGCTTCACGCGGGCCCGCTGTCGTCATCGTGGCTTCCCCTGGTCGAATCGGCCGCAGCGTGACAGCTCAGGGGCGGCCGCGCCTCCTGAAGATTATTGATGCCAGGCGCGGCGATTCGGGGCTGCCCCCCCACTTCGAGGCAGCGGTCAGCCGCGCGCGGCGGGGGCGCCGGCGCAGCGGTCGGTCAGGGCGCGCTTGCCGCCAACGCCGCCAGCAGCTTGTCGTGGATGCCGCCAAAGGCGCCGTTGCTCATCACCAGCACCAAGTCGCCGGGCTGGGCGGCGCGCACGATGGCGGTCACCAGCTGGTCGACGCTGTCGGCCACCACCGCTTGCGCGCCCATCGGCGCCAGCGCTTCGGTGGCGCTCCAGCCGTAGTCGCCCTGCAGGCAGAAGGCCAGATCAGCCTCTTCCAGCGCCCAAGGCAACTGGGCCTTCATCTCGCCGCGCTTCATGGTGTTGGTGCGCGGCTCGAACACGGCGAGAACCCGCGCCAGGCCAGCCTTGCGCCGCAGGCCGTTGACCGTGGTGCGCATCGCGGTGGGGTGGTGGGCGAAGTCGTCGTAGACCGACACGCCGCGGGCCTGGCCGCGCAGTTCGAGCCGGCGGCGCACGTTCTTGAACGTGGCCAACGCGGCAGCGGCAATCTCGGGCGCCACGCCCACGTGCTCGGCCGCGCCGATGGCGGCCAGCGCGTTGAGCTGGTTGTGCTCGCCCAGCTGGGCCCAGTCGACGCGGGCGATCTTCAGGCTGCCACGCAGCACATCGAAGGCATGGGGCTCGCCGCGGGCGCGCAAGGCGCCAGGCTCTTCCTTGCGGGCGCCGAAGCGCTGCAGGTCGCTCCAGCAGCCGCGGGCCAGCACGCGGTCGAGCGCGCCGTCGCGGATGTTGACCACCAGCCGACCGCTGCGCGGCACGGTGCGCACCAGGTGGTGGAACTGGGTCTCGATCGCCGCCAGGTCGGCAAAGATGTCGGCGTGGTCGAACTCCAGGTTGTTGAGGATCGCGGTGCGCGGCCGGTAGTGCACGAACTTGCTGCGCTTGTCGAAGAACGCGGTGTCGTACTCGTCGGCCTCGATCACGAAGCAGTTGCGCAGGCCCGCGGATGAGCCCGGGCGCAGCGGCGCACCGACAGGGCCCAGCCGTGCCGAGATGCCGAAGTTCAGCGGCACGCCACCGACCAGGAAGCCCGGCTGCAGCCCGGCCTGATCGAGGATCCAGGCCAGCATCGAGGTGGTGGTGGTCTTGCCGTGGGTGCCGGCCACCGCCAGCACATGGCGGCCTTGCAGCACGTTTTCGGCCAGCCACTGCGGGCCGCTGGTGTAGGCCGCCCCGGCATCGAGGATGGCCTCCATCAGCGGGTTGCCGCGGGTCACCACGTTGCCGATCACGTACAGGTCGGGCGCCAGGCCCAGCTGGTCGGGGCCGAAGCCCTCGATCAGCTCGATGCCCAGCCCACGCAACTGGTCGCTCATCGGCGGGTAGACGTTGGCGTCGCAGCCCGTCACCCGGTGGCCGGCCTCGCGGGCAATGGCGGCGATGCCGCCCATGAAGGTGCCGCAGATGCCGAGGATGTGGATGTGCATAGGCTGAAGATTTTATGGGGTCGTGACAATGGGCCGATGCTCACCTGGATCGCAAGCAACCCCTGGGCCTACCCCGCGCTGGAGGTGGTGCACATCGTCGGCATCGCGTTGCTGCTGGGCAACCTGGTGTTGCTGGAGATCCGCGTCTGGGGTGGCGCCGCCGCGCTGCCGTTGCCCGCGCTGGCCCGTGCGGCGCTGCCGCTGGTGCTGGCGGGCTTCGGCCTGTGCGCGGCCAGCGGGCTGCTGATGTTCGCCAGCCAGCCACTGGAATTGCTGGGCAACCGCGCCTTCGTCGTCAAGGTGGGCTTGTTGATGGCGGCGGGCGGCAACGCGGCGGTCTTCCATGCCCGCGGTGGGCTGCAGCGGCTGGACCTGGCGGCACGGCTGCAGACCGTGTTGTCGCTGGGGATTTGGCTGGCGGTCATCATCATGGGCCGTTCGATCGCCTACCTCTGACTTGCCGGAGCACCGCATGACCACCCGCCGCCTTCTGTTGCAGTCCACCCTGGTCTGGCCCACCCTGACCCTGCCGCTGGCCGCCCGCGCCCACCATGGCTGGAGCAGCTTCGACCAGGGTCGGCCGATCTACCTGGAAGGCCGTGCCGCCCAGGTGGCCTGGCGCAACCCGCATGCCGAGTTGACGCTGGAACTGGCCGCCGACCTGAAGCTGCCGACCGACCTGGCCAGCCGCAGCTTGCCGCCGCAGTCGGCCGGTGTCGATGGCCGGGCGCTGCTGGCCGCGGCGCAGTTGCCGACCCGGCGCGACCGGCTGTGGCAGATCGAGCTGGCCCCGCTGACCCGCATGGCCGCCTGGGGCGTGCCCGAGATCAAGCCCGGCACGCCGCTGGCCCTGCTGGGCTTCACCTTCACCGGCGAGAAGGGCGATGCGGTGGCGCGCGTCGAGTACCTGTGGCTGGACGGCAAGGCCTACGGCCTGCGTTCGTCGCCGGCCTGAGCTTTACTCAGTGCAGCCGCGAGATCGGGGCGCGCAGCAGGTTCATTGATGCCGGGTCAGACCTCGAAGCCCTGGCGTGCCACCCATTGCTGACCGGGCGACAGCGTGATCGGCGTGCCGATCGCCGCGGCTTCCACGCACAGCAGCTGCAGCCAGTCGTCGTCGGGCAGGTCGGTCATCGCGGCGGCCTTGGCCGGGCCGGGGTTCCAGACCACCACGTCGTCGAAGCCCTCGCGGCTGATCAGCATGCGGCCCATCGAGGTCGACAGCGTCTGGGTGTGGGCGCCGACCGGTGCGGTGTCGAAGTAGATGCGGTCGATCTCGCCGGCAAAGCTGAACGGGTCGATCTCCTGGGGCTGCTCGGCGCCGGTCAGGCTGTCGAGGTACTTCACGCCGAACAAGCCGCCCAACTTGGCCCGGCGCACGTCGTCGACCAGCAGGTAGCTGTGCAGCGCGGCGTTGAAATCGAACGCGGCATCCGTGCCGGGCTCACCGGTGTTGGTGATGGCCAGTTCGACGTCGAGTTGCAGGCCCGAGAAGCTGAAGCTCAATTCGGCCTCGAAGTGGTGCGGCCAGATGGCGCGGGTGGCGTCGTCGTCGGTGATCCTCAGCACGCCGATCACCACGCCGCCGCGTTGCGCGCCTTCGACCCACTGCCAGGGCCGCTCGCGCAGCAGGCCGTGGCGTGGCAGCGGGCCGCGCTGCGCAAACTGCGGAAACACCACCGGGATGCCGCCGCGCACCGCGTGGCCATCGCCGGCCACGGCGAGCGGCGACAGGTACAGCCGCTCCTGGTCGCCGGCCGGGATCCACGACACGATCTGCCCGCCGTGCAGCAGCACGGTCACTTCAGCGCCATCGGGTGCCCTCAGCCACATCGCCGGCTGGCCCAGCACTTCGGTCGGCTTGATCATCGGAGGGTCAAGTGGTGAGGTCGGCAAAGGCGGCGCGCGCCGCGTCGACCGTGGCGGCGATGTCGTCGGCGGTGTGTGCCGCGCTGACGAAGCCGGCTTCGTACAGCGCCGGCGCCAGGTACACGCCGCGCGACAGCATGCCGTGGAAGAAGCGGTTGAAGCGGGGCTGGTCGGTGGCCATCACGGCGCCGTAGTTCTGCGGCAACGGGCTCGTCGATGAAGGGGCAAAGAAGAAGCCGAACATGCCGCCTTCGCTGTCGCCCACCAGCGGCACGCCAGCGTCGGTGGCGGCAGCGGTCAGGCCGCTGACCAGGGATCGCGTGCTGGCCGACAGCGCCTCGAAGAAGCCGGGCTTGGTGATCTCGGCCAGCGTGGCCAGGCCGCAGGCGGTGGCCACCGGGTTGCCGCTGAGCGTGCCGGCCTGGTAGACCGGGCCCAGCGGCGCCAGCTGGCTCATCACGTCCTTGCTGCCGCCGAAGGCCGCCAGCGGCATGCCGCCGCCGATGACCTTGCCGAACACGCTCATGTCGGGCTGGAAGCCGGGGATCAGCTGGGCGTAGACGCTTTGCGCGCCGCCCAGCGCAACGCGAAAGCCGGTCATCACCTCGTCGAACACGAACAACGCGCCGTACTGGGTGCACAGTTCGCGGATGCGCTTCATGAAGGGCACCGACGCGCGCACGAAGTTCATGTTGCCGGCAATCGGCTCGATCATCACGCAGGCGACTTGCGCACCGTGGATGGCGAACGCCTCTTCGACCTGCGCGACGTTGTTGTACTCCAGCACCAGCGTGTGCTGCACCACCTCGGGCGGCACACCGGCGCTGGTCGGAAAGCCGAAGGTGGCCAGGCCCGACCCGGCCTTGACCAGCAGCGCATCGGCATGGCCGTGGTAACAGCCTTCGAACTTGATGATCTTGCTGCGGCCGGTGGCGCCGCGCGCCAGGCGGATGGCGCTCATGGCGGCCTCGGTGCCGCTGCTGACCAGGCGCACCTGCTCGATCGACGGCACCAGGCCGATGATGGCTTCGGCCAACTCGATCTCGCGTTCGGTGGGTGCGCCGAAACTGAAGCCGTCGAGCGCGGCCTTCTGCACCGCGGCCAGCACGGCCGGGTGGCCATGGCCCAGGATCATCGGCCCCCAGGAGCCGATGTAGTCGATGTAGCGCTGGCCCTCGGCGTCCCAGATGTACGGGCCCGAGCCGCGGCTGATGAAACGCGGCGTGCCGCCCACCGCCCGGAAGGCCCGCACCGGCGAATTGACACCGCCGGGAATCACGCGCTGCGCACGTTCGAAAAGTTGTTGGTTGGTGCTCATGTCAGTTCCGCACGGCCGTTCCGAAGGAGCTGACCTCCCCCTTGGGGGAAACGAGCGCAGCGAGTCAGGGGGTTGTTTCATCTCAGTCTTCCGTAATGCCCGGAGTCAGCGTCGCGACGCTGTGCCGGCGGTGTCAGGCTCTGTCAAGTGGCCGCCGCGGAACCGGCTTCGCCGGTCCGCCAGCGGGCCTTGCAGGCCGCGCCGGGCCAGTTGGCCCGGCTCCTCGCCAGGCATGCAAGATCCACTGGATCTTGCATGTCCGGGCTCGGCCCCCTTGAGGGGGAGCGGCCCTGGCCGCTTCGGGGGTGGGCCTAGTGAACGCGGCGCGGCGCGCCCTTGCCCTTGGTCTCGGGCATCTCGGGTTCGGCCATCGCTTCGCCTTCGACCGCGCCGTCGGCGTCTTCCTCGGGCGGCGGCAAGGCCCAGAAGAAGCGGTCGGGCACCACGCCACCCATGCCCGGGCGAAAACCGGAATCGAGCGTCTGGTCCATGAAGGCCAGCGCCTCGCCCACCGCGGCTTGCAGCTCGCTGCCGGCGGCCAGCAGCGCCGCCAGCGCGGCGCTCAGCGTGTCGCCGGCGCCGACGAACGAGGTCTCGAACATCTCGAACTTCTCGCCGGTCAGCGCACCCGTGGGTGAGGCCAGCACGTTGTCGATGAACTGGTCGCTGCCCGCCTTGCCGGCGGACTTGCCCGCTTTTGCCACCAGCATGATGCCGGTGACGAGCACGAAACGCGTGCCATGCTCGCCAGCGGCCACGGCCAGTTCACGCGCCGAGGCCGGGCGCTCGCTGTCCCAGTCGGGCAGCAAGAAATCGGTCAGTGTCTTGTGGTTGCCCACCAGCACCTCGGTGGCCGGCAGGATCAGCTCGCGGAAGGCTTCGAGGTAAGGCTGGACCTGGTCTTCATCGAGCCAGCCCAGGTTGGGCAAGTAGCTGACCAACGGCACGTCGGGGTAGTCGGACAGGATCTCGGCCACCGCGCTAACCGCCTCGGCGCTGCCGAGGAAGCCCACTTTCCAGCCGGCCACGGTGATGTCCTCGAGCACGTTGCGCGCCTGCTCGGCGACCACGTCGGCCTCGATGGCGTGGTGGTCGAAGATCTCGGCCGTGTCGCGCAGCAGGATGCTGGTGGTCACCGGCAGCGCATGGGCGCCCATCGCGGCCAGCGTGCTGATGTCGCCGGCCAAGCCGCCGGCGCCGCTGGGGTCGGCGGCGTTGAAGCTCATCACGCAGGCGGGCGAGGCACCGTCCTGCAAGGATGGATCAACGGCATCGGCCGCTGCGGCATCGGTTGGGAGGGGTGGGCTGGAGGTCATGGACGGGTCCGGTGCAGGGGGAGAAGGTCAGCTGGAACGAGGCTGACTACAGTGCCGCCGGCGATCTGGCACAAACTTGAAATGAAATGCTAATGCCCCGCCAATGGCCCGATTGGGGCCGAAATCGCGTGGCTACAATGATTGTTCCATTGTAGAGACCTGCCCGTAACTGTGATCGAAACCCGCGTGACCGAAGCTCGCACCTGGATGTGTCTGATCTGCGGCTGGCTCTATGACGAGGCTGCCGGCGATCCCGAACACGACATCGCCCCCGGCACGGCCTGGGCCGACGTCCCGATGAACTGGACCTGCCCCGAATGCGGGGCCCGCAAGGAAGACTTCGAGATGGTCCAGGTCTGAACGTTCCGCGGCGCTGTCCGGCCCCGGCGAATCCGCCCCACCGCTTTGCCGAGGAGCCCCATGGACGAGCCCCAAGTTGCTGTACCCGCGGCCGCCACCAAGGTGCTGGTGATCGATGACAGCAACACCATCCGGCGCTCAGCCGAAATTTTTTTGCGCCAGGGCGGGCATGAAGTGGTGCTGGCCGAGGACGGCTTCGACGCGCTGGCCAAGGTCAATGACCACGTGCCGCAGATCATCTTCTGCGACATCCTGATGCCCAGGCTCGATGGCTACCAGACCTGCGCCATCATCAAGCGCAACCCGCGTTTCGCCCATGTGCCGGTGATCATGCTGTCGTCCAAGGACGGGTTGTTCGACAAGGCGCGTGGCCGCATGGTCGGCTCGGAGGACTACCTCACCAAGCCCTTCACCAAGGAGCAGCTGCTGCGCGCGGTGGAGCAATTCGGTGGCGGTGCCGCGCTTGACTGATTCGCCGCCCGTGGCCTGCCAGCGCCCGTAGTCCGAGGGAGATTCCTGCCATGCCCGTGCACAAGATCCTGCTGGTCGACGACTCGAAGACCGAGTTGCATGTCCTGTCCGACCTGCTGCTCAAGCGGGGTTATTCGGTGCGTACCGCCGAGGGTGGCGAAGAAGCGCTCAAGCGCCTGGCCGAAGAGAAGCCCGACCTGATCCTGATGGACGTGGTGATGCCCGGACAGAACGGTTTTCAACTCACCCGCACGATCACCCGCGACCCGCGTTATGCCGACCTGCCGGTGATCATGTGCACCAGCAAGAGCCAGGAGACCGACCGGGTCTGGGGCCTGCGCCAGGGCGCCCGGGACTACGTCGTCAAGCCGGTGCAGGCCGACGAGCTGATCGCCAAGATCAAGCAGTTCGACTGACGCGGCGCAGCCCTGTCCATGGCCAACAAACAAGCGCTGCGCGACCTGCAAACCCGATTGGCGCTGCGCATGCAGCAGGTGCGCACCGAGCAGCCCGGCGTCTCCTGGCTGGCGGTCGACAGTGGCGGCCAGGGCCTGCTGCTGGCGCTGCGCCAGGCCGGCGAGATCGCCGACCTGGGCGCGGTGCTGCCGGTGCCGCACACGCGGCCCTGGCTGGCCGGCGTGGTCAACCTGCGCGGCGGCGTCTGCACGGTGGTCGATCTGGCGCGTTTCCTGGGGTTGCGGGCGCCCGGCAGCGCAGCGCCGAAAGAGCATGCGCGACTGGTCGCCTTCAACGCCGCACTGGGCATCAACGGCGCCTTGCTGGTCGACCGGCTCGAAGGGCTGCGCCATGCCGCCGACCTTCAGGTCGTGCCCGAAAGCGCTGACAATCCTCCGCGCCCCGCTTTTGCCCTGGCGCGCTGGCGCGATGCGGCCGGCAAGGTGTGGCAAGAGCTCGATCTGGCTGAATTGGCAAGGCAACCGCAGTTTCTGGCGATCACGGGCTGATCGCTTGAACAGGCCCGCGCGCCGAACGGCCTGCGCGGGCACATTGACAAGGGGATGTGATGGGCTTGCTGGACAGACTGAAGACCAATCGGCACGGTGACGAAGGCGCGCACCACCGCGTGCCCACCAACTTCGACGAGCTTCAGGCGGTCGAATCCGGCGAGGCGGCGGCCGCCTTCGCGGCCGCTGCGCGTGACGGCGCCTCGGGCCAGCCCACGGTTGACGCCGCACTCTCGCCCACCATCAGCGGCGGGTCGATCATTTCCGAACTGCCTGCCTCGGGCGAGTTGAGCGATTTCACTGAATCCCGCCTGATGCCCGCGGCCGCCGCGGCGGGTGCCGCCCTGGCCGTTCCTGCGGCCGCGTCGTTGCCGTTCATCGGCGACCGGCCGGTGGCCGCGCAGCAGCGCATCCTGGGCGTGGTGGTGGTGCTCGGGCTGGTCGGGCTGGTGGCCGCCACCGTGCTGGCGCTGACCTCGGCCAACCGCAGTGCCACGCAGGTGGGCGCCACCGGTCAGGCACTGATGCAGTCGCAGCGGCTGGCCAAGGCGGTGTCGCAGGCGATGGGCGGCACTGCCGGCTCGTTTGCCGAGATCCAGGAAGCGTCCACCGTGCTGGCCGCCAACACCCGCCAGCTGAAGGACGGCGGTGCCACCGTGGCGGCTGCACCGGCCGCAGCGCAGCCGCCGCTGGTGGCGATGATGCCGCTGGTCGACCGGGCCGAGAAAAACGCCAACGCCATCCTGGCGCAGCAAAAGACCCTGATCCAGGTCGGGCAGGCGCTGAAGACGATCAACACCCAGTCCGGCGAGCTGCTCGAATCGGCCGAGACGGTGTCGGCCATGAAGCTGCAGCAGGGCGCCTCGCCGGCCGAGCTGGCGCAGGCCGGCCAGCTGGTCATGCTGACGCAGCGCATCGGCAAGAGCGCCAACGAGTTCCTGACCCAGGGCGGTGTCAGCGCCGAGGCGGTGTTCCTGCTCGGCAAAGATCTGAACAGCTTTCGCGAGATCACCGAAGGCCTGACCGACGGCAACGCCGAGCTGCGCCTGCCCGCCACCAAGGACGCCGCCACCCGCGAGCGGCTGCAGATGCTGCTCAAGCAATACGAGCAGACCCGCACCCAGGCCAGCGCCATTCTCGGCAACCTGCAAGGCCTGGTCAGCGCGCGCGACGCCCAGGTGGCGGTGGTGGCCGACAGCGAGCCGCTGCGCAAGGGCCTGCAGCAGGTGCAGGACGTGCTGGCCAGCGAAGGCGGGTTCCAGCCCGGCCACGGCCTGGCCATGCTGGCCGCGCTGGCGCTGGTGATCGCCGGCGGCTGGGGATTCCTGCGGCTGTACGTGGCCGACCAGGCCCAGCGTGCCGGCCTGGCCGAAGCCCAACGGCTCGAAGCCGAGCGCCAGGAGCAGGAAGCCAAGCGCGTCAACGACGCCAACCAGGCCGCCATTCTCCGGCTGATGAACGAGTTGCAGACGGTGGCCGAGGGCGACCTGACCCAGCAGGCCACGGTGACCGAGGACATCACCGGTGCCATCGCCGATTCGGTGAACTACACGGTCGAGGAACTGCGCACGCTGGTGGCCCATGTGCAGGGCACGGCCAACCGGGTGACCGACACCACCGAGCAGGTCACCGCCACCTCGACCGACCTGCTGGCCGCATCCGACGAGCAACTGCGCGAGATCCGCGAGACCGGCGACTCGGTGCTGAAGATGGCCACCCGCATCAACCAGGTGTCGGCGCAGGCGCAGCAGTCGGCCCAGGTGGCGCGGCAATCGCTGCAGGCCGCCGAGACCGGCCTGACCGCGGTGCAGAACTCGATCGGCGGCATGAACGCCATCCGCGATCAGATCCAGGAGACCTCCAAGCGCATCAAGCGCCTGGGTGAATCCAGCCAGGAGATCGGCGAGATCACCGAGCTGATCTCCGACATCACCGAGCAGACCAACGTGCTGGCACTGAACGCTGCGATCCAGGCGGCCTCGGCCGGTGAGGCGGGCCGCGGCTTCTCGGTGGTGGCCGAGGAAGTGCAGCGCCTGGCCGAACGATCGGCCGATGCCACCCGGCAGATCTCGGCCCTGGTCAAGACCATCCAGACCGACACCCAGGACGCGGTGGCCGCGATGGCCCGGTCGACCCAGGGCGTGGTCGACGGCGCCCGGCTGTCGGACGCTGCCGGTTCGGCACTGGGCGACATCGACCGCGTGACGCGGCAACTGGCCGATCTGATCCAGGCGATCTCGACCCAGGCCTCCAGCGAGGCCACGTCGGCCAACGTGGTGGCCGAGAACATCCAGCACATCTTCAACGTCACCGAGCAGACCAGCGACGGCACCCGCTCGACCGCGACGATGGTGCGTGAACTGGCGCGCACCGCTGAAGAACTGCGGCAGTCGGTGTCGCGGTTCAAGATCGCCTGAGCGTCGCGCGGCGGCCCGGTTATTTCAGCGTGAGCTCTTCGGCGGACATGGCAGCGATCAACGATCCCGCGGCGCCTGCGGTCAGTGACCCGCTGGCGGGCGATGACCTCAGCGCGCTGTCTTGGGTGCAGGACGAACTGCGCAAGTCGCTGGAGCTGGCCCACAAGGCGCTGCGCCGCTACCTGAAAGAGCAGGCCCAGCTGTCCGAACTGGACACGGTCGACCCCGCTGTGCTGCGCCAGGCGCGCAGCCAGCTGCACCAGAGCGTGGGCGTGCTCGAACTGGTGGGCCTGGGGCCCGCGGCCGAGGTGCTGCGTGCGGCCGAGGCCGCCTTGCTGCGCCTGAGCGCGCGGTCCAAGCTGATCACCCCGGCGGCGGTCGACACGCTCGAGCGCGGCTCGTTCGCCTTGCTCGATTTCATCGGTCGCCGGCTGGCGGGCAAACCGGTGTCCACGCTGTCGCTGTTTCCGCAGTACCGCGCGCTGCAGGAGCTGGCCGGCGCCAGCCGGGTGCACCCGGCCGACCTGTGGGCCGTGCCTTGGGCTTGGCGTGAACTGGCGCTCGACCCGGGCGTGGCGATGCGCCATCCCGACCCCGAGACCACTGGCCAGATCGAGTCCGACCTGCTGGCGCTGATGCGCGGCGCGCCGCCCAGCGTGTCCGCACGCATGAGCGAGCTGTTCGCCGGTCTGGCCGCGGGTGCCCAGGCTGCCGGCGCCCAGGCCGCCGGCAACGTGGAGGCCGACACGGCCGAGAACGAGCCCCGGCACGAGCCCCGGAACCCCCCTCACGCCAGGCTGGCCACGCTGTGGCAGCTGGCCGCAGGCTTCTTCGAAGCCCAGGCCGACGGCCTGCTGCAGCCCGATGCCTACAGCAAGCGGCTGGGCTCGCGCTTGCTGGGCCAGCTGCGCGCCGGCGAGCGCGCCGAGCCGTCAGAACGATTGGCACACGACCTGCTGTTCTTCTGCGGCCAGGCCGCCCCGCGCGAAGGCGCCGACTTCGGCCCGCGCCTGGCCGCGGTGCGGCAAGGCTATGGTCTGCCCGGCGGCGCCACCGTCGACTACGAACATGCCCGCCTGGGCCGTTACGACCCGGCCTGGGTGACGCAGGCGCGCAAGCGCGTGGCCGCAGCCAAGGAGGTCTGGTCGGCTGTGGCCGGTGGCGAGATGGCGCGCCTGGCGGCCCTGCCCGAGCAGTTTGCGCTGGTCGCCGACTCGCTGGGCCGCCTGTATCCCGACGGCGCCGTGCTGGGCCGCGCCCTGCAGGTCGCCGCGGCGCACACCGTGGCCAGTGGCGGCGAGCCACCGGCCGAGATGGCGATGGAAGTGGCCACCGCGCTGCTGTTTCTGGATGCCTCGCTCGACGACGGCGACTTTGACCACCCCGACGGCGCGCAGCGCGTCACGCGGCTGGCGCAGCGCATCGACTCGGTGCGCCAGCAACGCGATCCGGGCACGCTCGAACTCTGGATGGAGGAGCTGTACCGCCGCGTCTCCGACCGCCAGACCATGGGCAGCGTGGTGCAAGAGCTGCGCGCCTCGCTGTCCGAGGTCGAGAAGAACATCGACCAGTACTTTCGCGACCCGGCCCAGCGCCAGGTGCTGATCCCGGTGCCGGCGCAGCTGTCGGCCATGCGCGGCGTGCTGTCGGTGCTGGGGCTCGACCAGGCCTCGCAGGCGGTGCTGCGCATGCGCGACGACGTCGACGCACTGGCCAATACCGAGGTCAATCCGCAGCACGCGATCCAGACCGGCACCTTCGACCGGTTGGCCGACAACCTGGGTGCGCTGAGTTTCCTGATCGACATGGTCAGCGTGCAGCCGGCGATGGCCAAGTCGTTGTTCCGCTTCGACCCCGAGACCGGCAGCCTCGCGGCGGTGATGGCGCGTGAAGACCGGCCCACCGGCTTCGACGATCTCGACACCCGCCCGGCCGACGGCCAGCGCGCCGCCGCCGACACCGACGCACTGGCCGTCACGCTGGAGTTCGACCGCATCGTCAAGCAGGCCCGCGTCGCCCAGCGCGGCGCGGGCGCTGCGGCGGCAGAGGCCCGCACGGGGCCTGGCAATCGCCCGCCGGGCGGTGTGCCGACCGCCGCACCCCCTCAGCCACCCGCGCCAGTCGCCTACGGCAGCCATGGCCTGCCGATGTTGTCGCTGGACACCGAGTCACCGCCCGTACTGCCGCCCCTGCAGGCCACCGATGTGGCGCCGGCCACCCTGGCGCGGCTACCGGCTGCGCCGCTGCCTGCGATCGAGCCGGCTGCCGCAGCGGTTGCACCGACGCTGCCGACCGCTGTTCCGGCCCTGGTGTCGAGCGGATTGGAAGACGATCCCGAGATGCGCGAGGTGTTCCTCGAAGAGGCCCACGAGGTGCTGCAGGCGGCCCGCGAGGCCTTGGCGCAATTGCAGATCAAGCACGACGATGCCGCGGCGCTGACCACCGTGCGCCGCGCCTTCCACACGCTGAAGGGCAGCGCGCGGATGGTCGGGCTGTTGCCGTTCGGCGAAGCCGCCTGGGCCTGCGAACAGCTCTACAACACCCGCCTGGCCGACAACGTCGGCGCCGACCACGACCTGCGCGGTTTCAGCCACGAGGTCTGCAACCATTTCGAGCAGTGGGTGAACGCGCTGGCCGCGGGAGACGACGCGGCCTTCCGGCCCGAGCCGGTGCTGCGGGCCGCCGATGCACTGCGCAACGGGCACACCCGCTTGCCCTTGGCGGTGGCGGTGGCGGTCGTCGAGGATGCCGCGCCGCTGTCCGCGCCTGCCGCCGACGACCTCCCGCTGGCGCGGGTGGGGGCCGCGGCCGCGGTCGAGGCGCTGGCGCCGCTAGACCTGTCGCTGGACGGGCTGTTCGACCTGCCGTTGCCGGCAGCCGGGCCGTCGCTGCCGTCGCTGCCGTCCATGCCGTCGCTGCCGTCCATGCCGTCGCTGCGCGACCGCATCCCCGACCTGCCGCTGGCCAGCGATCTCGATTTTGGGCTGCCGGCCGAACCCCTGCCGGCTGCTGAGCCTGCCGCCGCCCCGGAGGTCCCAGCCGACGCGCTGGCGCTGGACTTGCCCGACCTGGACCTCGCCGCGCTCGACGACAACGCCTGGGGCGAGGCCGACAACCGGGTCGATAGCCGGGCCGATCACCGGGCCGACAACCGGGCCGACAACCGGGCCGAGAACCCGATCGAGATTGAACTCGAGCCTGAGGCTGAAGTGCGAGCCTTGCACGCTGCCGGGTTGGGCGGTGGCAACGAAGAGATCCCGCCGGCGAGCCTGCTGCCGGCCATGGCCGACAACCTGTCCGCGCCGGCGATCGACGTGGCCGAAGCCACCGAGCTCGACCTGGCGCTCGATTTCGAGGCCACGTTCGGCGTGGCAGCGGCCCCGGTGCCGCGGGTCGAAGCAGCGCCGGCGGGGCTGGTGCCGGCAGACGAGCGCCGCGTGGGCCCGGACCCCGCCGCCGAGCTCGACCCCGAACGCACCGAACTGCTGGATTCCGAGCGCACCCAGGTGCTGGCGGCCGGGCCCAGCCTGGTCGGGCCGGTCGACCGGTCGCAGCAGGGGCCGGGGCAACGCCAGCCCGATCTGCTGCTGGACCTGGCTGTCGACGCCGAACCCGATCTGGATTCCGAAGCACAGCCCGAAGCACAACCCGAGGCGCATCCCGAAGCACAGCGCGAAGCACAGCCCGAAGCACAACCCGAGGCGACGCTTCAGTGGTCGGTGCAGCCCGCAGACGCGGACTTGCCGGACCTGTGGACTATTGCCGCAGGGGAGCCGACGACCGGTGCGATGTCCGCGCCGGCAGCGACCGAGGCCGCGCGTCTGCCGGACGCCGGCCTGGTCGAGAACGACGCTGACGCCTACAAGCAGATCGGTTCGCTGCGCATCGGCATCCCGCTGTTCAACATCTACCTCAACGAGGCCGACGAACTGTCGCGCCGGCTCGGGGTCGAGCTGGCTGAATGGGCGATGGAGCAGCACCGGCCGGTCGGTGAGGCGGCGGTGGCATTGGCGCATTCGCTGGCGGGCAGTTCGGGCACTGTCGGCTTTGCCGATCTGTCGCAGCTGGCCCGCCTGCTGGAGCATGCGCTGGAACGCGCCCAGGCCCGCGGCGCAGGCCGTGGCGACGAAGCCGCGCTGTTCGTGCAGGCCGCCGACGAGATCCGCCGCCTGCTGCACCTGTTCGCTGCAGGTTTCCTGCAGGCGCCCGATCCTGACTTGATGCACCGCCTGCACGACGCCGCGCATGCCGCGCCCGAGGCTTCGGTGTCGGCGCTGATGCCGATGGCCGGTGGTGCCTGGGAAGGGCAAGATTTCGGCGGGCTTGGCACCGTGCCGGCGTTGGCCGTCGCCGAACTGCCCTGGGCCGAGGCGCTCGCGCCTGACGAAACGGCCACTGACTTGCCGGTGGCCGCAGGGCCCGAGGGGCCCGTGCCCGACGCGCGGCTTGCCGAAGGCGCTGCCGCTGCCCGGCCGGGGCCGGCCGCTGGCGCCGATGCCGGCCTCGCGGCCTTGGGCCGTGCCGCGTTGCTGCCGTTTGCCGGCCTGGCCGAGATTCCCGGCCCGGCGGTGCGTCTCGACGGCGCCGGCCTGGGCGATGGCGGCGGTGATCGCCTCGGTGGCAGTGCGATCGACGAGGACATCGACGACGTCGACGCGGTCGACGTGGAGCTGTTCCCGATCTTCACCGAGGAGGCCCACGACGAATTGCTGCCGCAGTTGCATGCCAGCCTGCGTGACTGGTCGCGCCGGCCGGCCGATGCCGCGCCGCCGTCGGCCATCATGCGCTGCCTGCACACCTTGAAGGGCAGTGCGCGCCTGGCCGGCGCGATGCGCCTGGGCGAGATCGCCCACCGGCTTGAAACCGCCGTGGCGCGCCTGGCCGCCGAAGGTGCCGCCGCGCGGGCGACCGATGTCGAGCGCCTGATCGGCCATGCCGACACCCTGCAGGCCTGCTTCGATGCCTTGCAGGCGCCGACGGCGACGCCCGAGGCGGTGCCGGTGCCGGTGCCGGTGCCGGTGCCGGATGCCGCACCCGTGCCTGTGGCCACGCCGGTTGCCCCGATGGTCCCACCTGCCGCGGCGGCGGTGGCGCCGGTGCCTGTCCCGGCTGCCGCGTCGGTGCTGGGGCAGGTGCCGGTGCCGGTGCAGGCGGCGGCCCCGGTGGCCATCGATTGGAGCCGGTTCACCCAGGCCGACGACCGCGCCGACGCGGCGCTGCCCGTCGCTGCCGCTGGCGGCTTGGCCGTGTCCGGGTCGGTACGGGTGCGCACGCCGCTGCTCGACCGCCTGGTCAACCAGGCCGGCGAGGTCAGCATCGCGCGCGCGCGCATTGAATCCGACGTCGGCCAGTTGAAGGCTTCGCTGCTCGACCTGACCGACAACCTGGAACGCCTGCGCTCGCAGCTGCGCGACATCGAGTTGCAGGCCGAAACCCAGATCGGCACCCGGATGGAGGCGGCGCGCGCCGCGCTGGCGGAGTTCGATCCACTCGAGATGGACCGCTTCACCCGCTTCCAGGAACTGACGCGGATGATGGCCGAGTCGGTCGCCGACGTGGCCACCGTGCAGCGTGGCCTGCAGCGCACGCTGCAGTCCACCGAAGACGCGCTGGCTCACCAGGCCCGCATGACCCGCGACATGCAGGGCGACCTGCTGCGTACCCGCATGGTCGAGTTCGAGGGCCTGTCCGAGCGCCTGTACCGCGTGGTGCGCCAGGCCGCGAAGGAAACTGCCAAGCCGGTGCGGCTGGACATCGTCGGCGGTGGCGTCGAGATCGACCGCGGCGTGCTCGACCGCATGACACCGGCCTTCGAGCACCTGCTGCGCAACAGCGTGGTGCACGGCATCGAGCCGGCCGAGTTGCGCGCTGCCGCCGGCAAGGACGCCACCGGCACCATCACGCTGGCGGTCACCCAGGTCGGCAACGAGGTCGGGGTCGAGGTGCGCGACGACGGCGGCGGCCTGCAACTCGGCCGCATCCGCGAGCGCGGCCTGGCGCTGGGCCTGATCGCCCTGGGCGAGCAGCCCGACGACGCCGCGCTGGCCAACCTGGTCTTCGAACCCGGTTTTTCCACCGCCACCACGCTGACCGGCCTGGCCGGTCGAGGTGTCGGCATGGATGTGGTGCGCACCGATGTCAACGCGATGGGCGGGCGCATCGAAACCGCCAGCGCACCGGGCCAGGGCACCAGCTTCCGGCTGGTGCTGCCGCTGACCACCGCGGTCACCCAGGTGGTGATGCTGCGCTGCGGCGAGCGCAGCTTTGCCGTGCCGTCCACGCTGATCGAGCTCGTGCGCAGGGTCAAGCTGGCCGATCTGGCCCAGGCCTACGAGCAGGCCCAGATCAGCGAAGGCGGGCAGGCGCTGCCGTTCTTCTGGCTCGACGCGCTGCTGGGCGGGTCGGCGCGGGGCCTGGCTTCTGCCGTGGGCAGCCGCACCGCACCGGTGGTGGTGGTGCGCAGTGCCGCGCAGCGGGTGGTGCTGCATGTCGACGAGGTGCTGGGCAACCGCGAAGTGGTGGTCAAGAACCTGGGGCCGCAGCTTTCGCGCGTGCCCGGCCTGGTGGGCATGACGCTGCTGCCCTCGGGCCTGCCGGCGCCGATCTACAACCCGGTGGCGCTGGCCACGTTGTACGGCGACGCGGCCCGTGCCGTCACCGGGGCGGCGCTGGCGCAGGCCGCGGGCACCGGTGCCGAGCGTCTGGTGGCCGAGACCGAACCGCTGGCGCCGCTGGTGCTGGTGGTCGACGACTCGCTGACGGTGCGCCGCATCACCCAGCGCCTGCTGCAGCGCGAAGGCTACCGGGTGGTCGTCGCCAAGGACGGCCTCGACGGCCTGGACAAGATGGCCGGCGAACTGCCCACGCTGCTGCTGACCGACATCGAGATGCCGCGCATGGACGGTTTCGACCTGGTGCGCAACCTGCGTGCAGACGTCCGGCTGGCGCGGCTGCCGGTGATCATGATCACCTCGCGCATCGCCCAGAAGCACCGCGACTACGCCGCTGAACTGGGCGTCGACCATTATTTGGGCAAGCCCTACGCCGAGGACGAGTTGCTGGCCCTGGTGGCGCGCTATGCCCGCCGTGCGGTGATGGCCTGACGGCCACTGCCTGCGCCACCCCCTCCCACCAGCGGGCGCGTCCCATGCCGCATGTCGTAGAACAACTCGCCGAGCTGACCGCCTACCGCGACCGCGACGTCGCCGACACCACCCTGGTGGCCACGCTGCGCGACCTGTTGCAGGCCGGCGAGGTGGCGATCCACCGCTGTGTCGGCGAAGACAACGACCGGCGCTGGCTGACCCGCGCCCGCCTGGGGCTGGATGACCTGGTGGCCACCGCCGACCCGCTCTACACCGATCTGAGCGACCTGCCCTCGCTCGACACCTTTCCGGCGCGCCTGCAGGCGCTGCAGCGGCAAGCGCCGGTGACCCTGTGCCCGGCGGCGCCGGGCGGACCGCACCTGACGGTGTTTCCGCTGACCACCGACCGCGAGGTCGTGGGCGTGCTCGAATTGCTGACCAGTACCCCGCTGGACGCCGCCGCACACCGGCTGGTGGCCAGCGTGCTGCGGCTGTACCGCAACTTCCAGGCGCTGCTCGACTACAGCGAGCGCGACACCCTGACCGGCCTGCTCAACCGCAAGACCTTCGACGAGGCCTTCTACAAGCTGGCCACGCTGCCGGACGGTCATGCCGACGCCGCCGCGCGCGACGATCCCGGTCTGGCCGATCGCCGCGTTGCCCCGGTGCAGCAGCCGCACTACATCGGCGTCATCGACATCGACCACTTCAAGCTGGTCAACGACAACTTTGGCCACCTGATCGGCGACGAGGTGCTGTTGCTGCTGTCTCGGTTGATGCGCTCGGTGTTCCGTTTCCACGACCGGCTGTACCGGTTTGGCGGTGAAGAGTTCGTGGTGTTGGTGCGCTGCGCCGGTGACGACGAGGCCGGCGTTGCCTTCGAGCGGCTGCGCGCCACCGTGCAGGGCTACGGCTTCCCGCAGGTCGGCACGATCACCGTGTCGGTGGGCTACACCCGGCTGAACCCGGGCGACACGCCCAGCTCGGCCTTCGAGCGCGCCGACCGCGCGGTCTACTGGTCCAAGACCCACGGCCGCAACCAGGTCTTCAGCCATGCCGCGCTGGTGGCCAGCGGTGACTTGGCCGACGACTCGAAGGTGGGCGATGTCGAATTGTTCTGAGCGGCCGGGCGCTGGCCGGCTGAATTCGGTCAGCCGCTTTTGACCACCGCATAGCGCTGCAAGGTCTGGTCGCGCGCCAGGGCGTGGTCGACCACCGGGCGCGGGTAGTCGCGGCCCAGCTCGATGCCCGCGGCCAGCAACTCCAGCGGCCGCGCGGCCCAAGGCGCGTGGATCAGCTTGTTCGGCAATTTGGCCAGCTGCGGCAGGTAGCGGCGGATGAATTTGCCCTCGGCGTCGAACTTCTCGCTCTGGCTCACCGGGTTGAAGATGCGGAAGTAAGGCTGGGCGTCGCAACCGGTCGACGCCGCCCACTGCCAGCCGCCGTTGTTGGCGGCGAGGTCGAAATCGTTGAGGTGCAGCGCGAAATAGGCCTCGCCGCGTCGCCAGTCCAGCCCCAGGTCCTTGGTCAGGAAGCTGGCCACCACCATGCGCAGGCGGTTGTGCATGTAGCCGGTCTGGTTGATCTGGTGCATCGCCGCGTCGATCAGCGGGTAGCCGGTGCGGCCCTCGCACCAGGCCGCGAACAGCTCGCCTGCGTGCTTGCCGTGGGCCCACTTGATGGCGTCGTAGGCCGGCTTGAAGGCGTGGCCCGCCACGCGCGGGTGGTGGTGCAGGATCTGGTGGTAGAAATCGCGCCAGATCAGCTCCGACAACCACACCTCGGCGCCGCGCGATCCGCCCTGCATGCGCTGCCAGGCCTCGCGCGCCAGCCGGCGGATCGACACCGTGCCGAAGCGCAGGTGGGTGCTCAGGTAGCTGGGGCCCTTGACCGCCGGAAAGTCGCGCGTGCGGTCGTAGTCGTCGATGCGGTCGAGAAATTCGGCCAGCAAGGCCTGCGCGCCGCTGCTGCCGGTGGGCAGCTTCAACTGGTGCAGGTTGGTCGGCTGGAAGTCGATGTCGGCCAGCGTGGGCACCGGGTACTGCGGCGCTTCGCCGGCCCGGGGCACCGGCGCCAGCGCGCCGGCATGACCGGTTACCGGATAGGCCTTCAGAAAGTACGGGTCGATCTTTTTCAGCCAGGCATTCTTGTAGGGCGTGAACACGCTGTACGGGTTGCCGGTGGCGGTGAGCACCTCGCTGCGCTCGAACACCACTTGGTCCTTGCTGGTGTGCAGCACGATGCCGGCATCGGCCAGCGCGCCGCGCAGCTTGGCATCGCGCGCGATCGCGTCGGGCTCGTCGTCGTGGTTGGCGTAGACCGCCTGCACGCCCAGCCGCCGTGCCAGCGCCGGCAGCAGCTCGCGCGGGTCGCCGTGCAGCACCAGCAGCCCGGCGCCGGCCACGCCCCGGGCCTGGGCCAACTGGCGCAGTTGCTCATCGAGCTCGACCAGGCTGTCGCGGATGAATTCCACCCGCCGGTCCTGGCGCGGCAACGGCGCCAGGATGTTGGTGTCGAAGACGAACACGCACCAGACCTGCTGCGCCGCCTTCAGCGCATGGTGCAGCGCGGCGTTGTCGTCGGCCCGCAGGTCGCGTCGAAACCAGACCAGGGCGCGGGGCAGGGGCGCGGGCGGTGCGGGATGGTGGATGGTGTTCACGCTGTGAGTGTCGCCCATCATTAGAATGAGAGGATGTCCGAGGCCCGCATCAACCTGACCAACCAGTTCCTGATCGCCATGCCGGGCATGGGTGATGACACCTTCTCGGGCGCCGTGATCTACCTCTGCGAGCACACCGAAAACGGCGCGCTGGGCCTGGTCATCAACAAGCCGATCGACATCAAGCTGAAGAACCTGTTCGAGAAGGTCGAACTGCCGCTGGAGATCGCATCGCTGGCCGAGCAGCCGGTGTACTTCGGCGGCCCGGTGCAGACCGAGCGCGGCTTCGTGCTGCACGACCGCAGCCCCGATGCCGTGCCCTACAGCAGCACGCTGTCGATCCCCGGAGGGCTCGAGATGACCACCAGCAAGGACGTGCTGGAAGCCCTGTCCAGCGGCGGCGGCCCCAAGCGCCTGCTGGTCACGCTGGGCTACAGCGGCTGGGCCGCCGGCCAGCTGGAGGACGAACTGGGCCGCAACGGCTGGCTGACGGTGGACGCCTCGCCCGAGATCATCTTCGACACGCCGGTCGAGCAGCGCTACGGCCGTGCGGTCTCGCTGCTGGGCTTCGACCCCGCCATGCTGAGCCAGGAAGCCGGTCATGCATGAGGCGCTGTGCAGAGGACTCCTGCGCGCATGAGCCCGGCGCCGGCGCCGGCGCTTTCGTTGACGTCAGGGCTTTCGTTGACGTCAGGGCTTTCGTTGATGTTGGCGTCCGGCCGCACGCTGTCGTTCCTGGCCTTCGATTTCGGCCTCAAGCGCACCGGCGTGGCCGCCGGCAACAGCCTGCTGCGCCAGGCCAGCCCGTTGACCACGGTGGCCGCCGAGGGTGACGCCCGCTTCGAGCGCATTGCGCGCCTGATTGCCGAATGGCAACCCGATGCGCTGGTGGTCGGCGTGCCGGTGCATCCCGACGGCGCGCCGCACGACAATACCCGCCGCGCACAACGTTTTGCCCGCCAGCTGCACGGCCGTTTTCAGCTGCCGGTGCATGAAGTGGACGAGCGCTACAGCACCACCGAAGCCGCCGCCAGCGGCGCGGCCGACCTGGACGCCGCGTCGGCGGCGATCATCCTCGACCAGTTTCTGCGGGCTTTGAAATGACTCAACTGACCCTCGACGCCGAGGCGCTCTACACCGAGCTGCGCAGTGGCGTGCGCCAACTGTGGCAGCCCGGCATGGCCTTGCTGGGCATCTGGTCGGGCGGCGCCTGGCTGGCCGAGCGGCTGGCCGCCGACCTGCCGCACCTGGGCAAGCCCGGCGTCATCAGCAGCACGCTGCACCGCGACGATTTTTCGGCCCGCGGCATGGCCGGCGGCACCGACGCCACCAAGATCCCGTTCGCGGTCGATGGCGCGCACCTGCTGCTGCTCGACGACGTGCTGTTCACCGGCCGCACCATCCGTGCCGTGCTCAACGAGCTGTTCGACTTCGGCCGCCCGGCCAGCGTGACGCTGGCGGTGCTGGTCGACCGCGGCGGCCGCGAGCTGCCGATCCAGCCCGCCTTCGCGGCGGCCAAGATCGTTATGCCGGCGGCGCAGAAGCTGGCGCTGGCCCGGGGCGACGACGGCCGCTTCACTTTCAGCATCAAGGGGTAATGCTGGCATGCTGCACAAACGCAACCCCCAGCTCAACGGCCACGGTGAGCTGATCCACCTGCTGTCGATCGAGGGCCTGCCGCGCGACGTGGTGACGCACATCCTCGACACCGCCGGCACCTTCCTGTCGGTCAACGACCGCGACGTCAAGAAGGTGCCGCTGCTGCGGGGCAAGAGCGTGTTCAACCTGTTCTTCGAGAACAGCACCCGCACCCGCACCACCTTCGAGATCGCCGCCAAGCGGCTGTCGGCCGACGTGCTGAACCTCGACATCGCCAAGAGCAGCGCCAGCAAGGGCGAGAGCCTGCTCGACACCATCGCCAACCTCAGCGCGATGCATGCCGACATGTTCGTCGTGCGCCACGGCGAGAGCGGCGCGCCCTACCTGATCGCCCAGCATTGCGCACCGCACGTGCACGTGGTCAACGCCGGCGACGGCCGCCACGCCCACCCCACGCAGGGGCTGCTGGACATGTACACGATCCGCCACTTCAAGCAGGATTTCACCCAGCTCAGCGTGGCCATCGTCGGCGACATCGTGCACAGCCGGGTGGCGCGCAGCGACATCCATGCGCTGACCACGCTGGGCGTGCCCGACATCCGCGCGGTCGGCCCCAAGACCCTGGTGCCGGGCGACTTCAAGGGCATGGGCGTGCGGGTCTGCCACGACATGGCCGAGGGCATCCGCGATGCCGACGTGATCATCATGCTGCGGCTGCAGAACGAGCGCATGAGCGGCGCCATGCTGCCCAGCGCCGGTGAATTCTTCAAGAGCTACGGCCTGACGCCGGCCAAGCTGCAGCTCGCCAAGCCTGACGCGATCGTGATGCACCCGGGGCCGATCAACCGCGGGGTCGAGATCGATTCGGCCGTGGCCGACGGCGCGCACAGCGTGATCCTGCCGCAGGTCACCTTCGGCATTGCGGTGCGCATGGCCGTGATGTCCATCATCGCCGGGAACGAGGCATGAAAATTTTGATCAAGGGTGGCCGGCTGATCGACCCGGCCTCGGGCCGCGACGAGCCGGGCGACATGGCCATCGCCAACGGCCGCATCCTGACGCTGGGCCAGGTGCCGGCCGACTTCGCGCCGCAGCGCGTGATCGACGCCAGCGGCTGCGTCGTCGCGCCGGGCCTGGTCGACCTGGCTGCCCGGCTGCGCGAGCCCGGCCACGAACACGAGGGCATGCTCGAGAGCGAGCTCAACGCGGCGGCCGCCGGCGGTGTCACCAGCCTGGTCTGCCCGCCCGACACCGACCCCACGCTGGACGAGCCCGGCTTGGTCGAGATGCTGAAGTTTCGCGCCCGCAAGTTGAGCCTGTGCCGGCTGTTCCCGCTGGGTGCGCTGACCCGCGGCCTGGCCGGCGAGACCCTGACCGAGATGGCCGAGCTGACCGAAGCCGGCTGCGTCGGCTTCAGCCAGGCCGAAGTGCCGATCACCGACACCCTGGTGCTGCAGCGCGCGCTGCTCTACGCCTCGACCTTCGGCTACACGGTCTGGCTGCGGCCGCAGGACGGCTGGCTGGGCAAGGGCGTGGCGGCCAGCGGCGCGGTGGCCACCCGGCTGGGCTTGTCGGGCGTGCCGGTGATCGCCGAGACGGTGGCGCTGCTGACGATCATCGAGCTGGTGCGCACCACCGGCGCGCGGGTGCACCTGTGCCGGCTGTCGTCGGCGGCCGGCGTGGCGCTGCTGCGCGCGGCCAAGGCCGAGGGGCTGCCGATCACCGCCGACGTGTCGATCAACTCGCTGCACCTCACCGACGTCGACATCGGCTTCTTCAACCCGGCGATGCGCCTGACGCCGCCGCTGCGCCAGGGCAGCGACCGCGACGCGCTGCGCGTCGCGCTGGCCGACGGCACGCTCGACGCGCTGGTGTCCGACCACACGCCGGTGGAAGGCGATGCCAAGCACCTGCCCTTCGGCGAGGCCGAGCCCGGCGCCACCGGGCTGGAGCTGCTGCTGAGCCTGGCGCTGAAGTGGGGTGCCGACAGCGGCTTGGGCCTGCCCGCCACGCTGGCCCGCGTCACCAGCGATCCGGTGCGGGTGCTCGGCGACGCGCTGGGCTCGCTGGTCTCGTCGGCCGGCCGGCTGGTCACCGGCGGCGTGGCCGATGTCTGCATCTTCGACCCCGCGGTCGTCTGGCGCGTGACACCCGCGCAACTGGCCAGCCAGGGCAAGCACACGCCGTTTGCCTTCGAGGCCACCGGATTCGCGCTGCCCGGCCGGGTGCAGGCCACGCTGGTGGCCGGCACCGTGGCCTACGAGGCCGCCGCGCGCTGATGGTGTTGCCACCGCAGCAGCCACTGTCGCCGGCGGGCGCGCGCGGGCCGGCACTGCTGCGCGGGCTGGGCTTGTTGCCGCTGGCGCTGTGGCGGGTGGCCCGGCTCACGCTGCACGTGCTGCACGGCATGGCGGTGATGGCGCTGCGCTTTCCGACGCTGGACGCGGCTGGCCGCCATGCGCGCATCGGCTGGTGGTCGGCCGGCCTGTTGCGCGCGGTGGGGGTGCAGCTGCGGCTGAGCGGCACGCCGCGGCCAGGCGCAAGCCTGCTGATCGCCAACCACGTGTCGTGGCTGGACATTGCCGCGCTGCATGCCGCGGTGCCGCAGGCCCGTTTCGTCTCCAAGGCCGACGTGCTGCACTGGCCGCTGCTGGGTTGGCTGGTGGCCGGCGCCGGCACGCTGTTCATCGAGCGCGACCGCAAGCGCGACGCCCTGCGTGTGGTGCATGCGATGGCCGAGGCCCTGCGCGCTGGTGAAACCGTGGCGGTGTTTCCCGAGGGCACCACCGGCACCGGGCCCGAGTTGCTGCCCTTCCACGCCAACCTGCTGCAGGCGGCCATTGCCACCGCCACGCCGATCCAGCCGGCAGTGCTGCGTTTTGCCGACGCCACCCGGCGCTTCAGCCCGGCGGTGACGTTTGTCGGTGACACCACGCTGCTGCAAAGCCTGTGGCGCGTGGCCACCGCACGCGGCTTGGTGGTGCATGTCGACCTGCTGCTGTCGCAGGCCAGTGCCCACGCCGACCGGCGTGCACTGGCCGATACCCTGCGCAGCATGATGGCCCGGCAGCTGGCCGCCTGACGGGGGCCCATGCCGGCCCACGGCCCGGGTTCGGCGCGGATCGTCGTTCCATCGGCCGGGGCGCTACGGTTCGATCGCCGGCGGGTGGCTGCGGAGAACGGGGCGGTCCAGATCACGTTTAGAGTGGAGCGCTGGGCCGGGGCGTTTCAAGTCCGAGGTCCTAGACACCGGAAACTGCCACCATGAACCCTGGCCTGCTGCTGGCTTTCGATGACGAACAGACCGCGGCAGCCGCCCTCGCTGCCGCGCTGGCCCTGCCGATGGCTCTGGTGGCGCGCCACCGTTTCCCCGACGGCGAAAGCAAGCTGCGCCTGCCACCCCAGCTGCCGCCGCGCTTGCTGCTGTTTCGTGGCCTGCAGCAGCCCAACGAGAAACTGGTGGAGTTGCTGATCACCCTGCCGGCGGCACGCGCGCTGGGCGCCCGCGAGATCCTGCTGGTGTGCCCCTACCTGGCCTACATGCGCCAGGACATGGCGTTCACGCCGGGCGAGGCGGTCAGCCAGCACCACATTGCCGCGCTGCTGGCAGCGCACGTGGACGGCCTGATCACGATCGACCCGCACCTGCACCGCATCGCCTCGCTCGACGAGGTGATGCCCGGCTGCCGCAGCGTGGCGCTCAGTGCCGCGCCGCTGCTGGGCGCCTGGGTGGCGCGGCAGGTGCCGGGCGCGTTGCTGCTGGGCCCCGACGAGGAAGCGCTGCAATGGGTGGCCGCTGCCGGCCGCGCCCACGGGCTGGACCACGCGGTGTGCATCAAGCAGCGCCTGGGCGACCGCGACGTGCGGGTGGCCCTGCCCGACCTGCCGCTGCAAGGCCGCGCCGTGGTGCTGATGGACGATGTCGCCAGCACCGGGCGCACGCTGGTCGAGGCGGCCACCGCGGCGCTGGCCGCCGGCGCCGCCAGCGTCGACGTGGCGGTGACACACGCCTTGTTCGTCGGCGATGCGCTGGCGCAGCTGCAGGCTGCCGGTGTCCGCCACGTCTGGAGCAGCGACGCCGTGCCGCACGCCACCGCCGTGGTCAGCACCAGTGGCTTGCTGGCGACCGCTGTTCGCGCCTTCTGGGCCGACCGGCCGCGCTAGAGTGCGGTGATGTCCCACGCCCATACCGGCACTGCACTGCGCGCGAGGACCGCATCCCTTGGCCATTGACCTGTTGCGCATGGTGACCGGCCAGATCCAGGTCGGTGTACCGCTGCCCTTCGGTGTCCGCGACGAGCAGGGCACGCTGTTGCTGGCCAAGGGCCGGGTGGTGGTCAATGAATCGCAGCGGCAGATCCTGGTCGAGCGTGGCCTGTATGTCGACCACGACGATTCGGCCGCCGACGAAGAGGCCGCCGGCGCTGACGGTGCCAAGCGCAGGACCACGCTGTTCGACTTGTGGAAGCAGGCCACGGCGCGGCTGGACGTGTTGCTCAACAGCATCGACAAACCCGGTTTCGCCGAACGCTGCGACGGTTTTGCCGGCCTGTTGATGGGCCTGATCGAGCGCGACCCCGACATCGCGATCTACCACTCGGTGCGACAAGACCCGAACCGCATGAGCCTGTACGGCCTGTCGCATTCGCTCCATTGCGCGCTGGTCTGCCAGCTGGCGGCCACGCGTGCCGGCTGGCCGCCCGAGCGGGTGCGCACGCTGGTGAAGGCGTCGCTGACGATGAACCTCAGCATCGTCGAGGTGCAGGGCCGCTTCGCCACGATGGGCCGGCTCAACGACCACCAGCGCGAACAGATCCGCGCCCACCCGCAGACCGCCGTCGACCGCCTGCAGGCCGCCGGCGTGACCGACACCGACTGGCTGCAGGCGGTGCTCGAGCACCACGAGCACCCCGGCGGCGGCGGCTATCCGCAGAACCTGGCGACCTTGTGCGAAGCGGCTTCGGTGCTGCGCATGGCCGACGTGTTCATGGCCAAGATCAGCCCGCGCAACGAGCGCCCGGCGCTGCCGATCCTGGACGCTGCGCGGCAGCTGTTCGCCCAAGCCCAGGGCAGCCCGCTGGCGTCGGCGATCATCAAGGAATACGGCATCTACCCGCCCGGCAATTTTGTCCAGCTGGCCTCGGGCGAGATGGCGGTGGTGATCCGCCGCGGCGCCACCGCGCACACGCCAGTGGCCGCGGCGGTGACCGACCGCAACGGCATCCCGGTGGTGCGCACCACCCGGCGCAACACCGCCGAGCCGGCCTATGCGATCAAGTCGCTGGTGCCCGACAGCAAGATGATGATGCGCCTGCCGCCCGAGCGGCTCTACGGCCTGGTCGAGTAGCGCTGCGGCCTGCCGGCCGCTCTTGACCCCCCATCAGGCGCGGTGCGCGCCGGCCCGGTAACGCCGCAGCCAGTCCAGGCCGGCCGAGGTGCCCCCCGGGCCACTGTCCTTCGGGCGGTATTCGCAGCCCACGAAGCCGCTGTAGCCCAGCGTGTCGATCAGGTCGAGCAGGTACGTGAAGTTCACTTCGCCCTCGTCGGGCTCGTGGCGCGCGGGCACGCCGGCGATCTGGAGGTGGCCGACCGCACTGCTGACCCGGCTGCTGCCGTCGGCCGGCAGGTACTGGCGCAGCTTCATCGCCAGATCGCCCTCGACAATCTGGCAGTGGTAGAGGTCGAACTGCACCTGCAGGTTGGGCGCGGCTATGGCCTGCACCAGCGCGTGGGCGGTGTCCTGGCGGTTCAGGAAGTAGCCGGGGATGTCGCGGGTGTTGATCGGCTCGATCTGCACCGCCACGCCGTGCGGCGCGGCCTGCGCAGCGGCCCAGGCCAGGTTGGCCTGGTAGCACTCGGCCAGCGTTTCGTGCGCCGCGCCGGCCGGCGCCAGGCCGGCCATCACGTGCACCCGTTGGCAAGCCAGTGCCTGGGCATAGGGCAGGGCCTGTTCGACGAAACCGCGGCGAAATTCGTCGACCCGGTCGGGCAGGCAGGCCAGGCCGCGTTCACCGGCGTCGAAATCGCCCGGCGGGGCGTTGAACAGGGCCTGGGTCAGGCCGTGGGCCTGCAGGCGGGCAGCCAGTTCGACCGCCGTGAACGCATACGGAAACAGGTATTCCACCGCATCGAAACCGTCGGCCGCCGCGGCCGCAAAGCGGTCGAGGAAGGCGTGTTCGTTGTACAGCATCGACAGGTTGGCGGCGAAGCGGGGCATGGTGTTGTCTCGGTGGACGGGGAGATGGCGGGACGGGGGAGCGGTCGGGGTCGGGCGGGCGCGGCGTCGCTGCGGCTCACCAGACCGCGCCGAACGCCTGGCGCAAGTCGTCGATCTGCGACGGCTCCAGCGGCACCGGCCGCGGCGTGGTCATCAACCACAACCGGGCGGTCTCTTCCAGCTCTTCCAGCGTGGCCAGCGCCGCGGCCGGGCTGTCGTGCCAGACGTTGGGCCCCAGCCGGTCGAGCATCACCGCGCGCAGCACGGCGCCGCGCTGGCGGGCCTGGTCGATCGCCGCGGCGGCCAGCGCGCCCACCGCCGGATCGCCCGGCCGGTGGTAGGCCAGCAGCGGCACGCGGCCGACCTTCATCACGAAGTAGGGCGTGATCGGCGGCAGGATCGCGTCGCTGGACCAGACGCCTGCGCCCGGGCCGGCGAGTGTCAGCGCCACCAGGTGGGTGCTGTGCGTGTGGATCACGCAGTGCGCCTCATGCGCGGCGGCATACAGCTGGCGGTGCAGCGCCAGGGTTTTGCTGGCGCGGTCGCCGCCGCGCTGGGTGCCGTCGTCGGCCACCCAGGCCAGGCGGTCGGGCGTCAGGTGGCCCAGGCAGGCGTCGGTGGGGGTGATCAGGAAGCCCTCACCCTGGGGCAGGCGCACGCTGATGTTGCCGGCGGTGGCATGCACCAGCCCGCGCGCGAACATCGACTGGCCGACCCGGCAGATCTCGTCGCGCAGCGCCGCGTGGGGTCTCGTCATGCCGCTGCCAGCGCGTTGGCGAAGAAGTCTGGACCACCGAAGTTGCCGCTCTTGAGCGCCAATTGCAGCGGCGCCTGGCCGGGTGCGCGCACGGCCTGCGTCCAGGGCACGCCCGGACAGATGGCCGCGCCGATGCGCAGCGTGTGCACGTCCAGCGCCTGCACCACAGCGCCCGAGGTCTCGCCGCCGGCGACCACCAGCCGCTGCGTGCCGCGTGCCACCAGGCCCTGGGCGATGGCGGCCAGCGCCTGCTCGACCAGCGCACCGGCTTCGGCCACGCCCAGCGCGGCCTGGGTGCGGGCCAGACTGTGGGCGTCGGTGGTGGCGTAGAACAGCGGCGTGGTGGATTGCGTGGCGGTCTGCGGGGTGGTCGGTGTGGAAGCCAGCGCCGCGGCCCAGGCCAGCGCCTGCTCGACCACCGGTTCGTGGCGCGCCAGTGCCGCGGGGTCGATCTGCAGCGCCGGCCGGCCGGTGGCCGTCCACTGCGCCACCTGGCCTTGGGTGGCCAGCGAGCAGGAGCCGGCCAGCACCGCGGCCGGGCCGTTCAGCCGGTCCAGCGCGGCGGCTCGTGCGTCCAAGGTCACCCAGCCGCGGCTGGCCAGCAGCGCGGGCAGCCCCAGCGCCAGGCCGGAGCCGGCCACCCACAACGGCAGCGCCGCCGCGCCTTCGGCCAGGCGCAGCAGGTCGGCGTTGTCGACCGCGTCGCCCACCACCAGCGTCACGCCGTCGGCCTGCAGCGCGGCCAGTCGTGCGCGGATGGCGGCGGCGCCTTGCGCCACCGTGTCGTGGCGCAGCAGGCCGACACGGCCCTGGCTCTGCGCCTGCAGCACGCGCACCAGGTTGGCGTCGGTCATCGGTGTCAGCGGGTGGTTGCGCATGCCCGAATCGCTGAGCAGCTGGTCGCCGACGAACAGGTGGCCGCGGAACACCGTGCGGCCGTTCTCGGGGAAGGCCGGGCAGACCAGGGCCTGGGCCGGGCCGCCGCGTGGCGGGCCCGGCGGCCCAGTCAGCGCGGCCAGCAGCGCCTCGGTCACCGGGCCGATGTTGCCGGCGGGCGTGGAGTCGAAGGTCGAGCAGACCTTGAAGATGAACTGGCGCGCGCCGGCGTCCTGCAGCCAGCGCAGCGCGGCCAGCGAATCGGCCACCGCCAGCGCGGCGGGCGTGGTGCGTGACTTCAGCGCCACCACCACCGCATCGGCCTGCGCCACCTCGGCGGGCACCGGGCCCTGCGGCACACCGATCACCTGCACCGTGCGCAGGCCGCCGCGCACCAGCATGCTGGCGATGTCGGTGGCGCCGGTGAAGTCGTCGGCGACGATGCCCAGCGCGACGCGGTGACTCACTGGTGCACCCGTGGCGCTGCCTGCCGTCCCGCCAAGCGGGACCGAGCCCTCCTTCGGGCGGCCGGGCGGAGCGCTCATGTCGAATCCTTCGGTCCGGATGCCGTGGGCAGCGTGATGCCGGTCAGCGCGGCATAGAGCTTGATCACGGCGCTGTCGTCCTCGGCGCCGTGGCCGGCGCCTGCAGTGCCCAGGTAGAGCTGGTGCGCCGCGGCGGCCAGCGGCAGCGGCACGGCCAGCTTTCGCGCGGCGTCGAGCACGATCCCCAGGTCCTTGATGAAGATGTTGACCGACGACAGCGGCGTGTAGTCGCCGGCCAGGATGTGCGGCACGCGGTTGGCGAACATCCAGCTCGACCCGGCCGAGTTGCAGATCACCTCGTAGAGCTGGTCGGGGTTGGCGCCGGCGCGGATGCCCAGCGCCATCGCCTCGCAGGCCGCGGCGATGTGCACGCCGGCCAGGTGCTGGTTGACCATCTTGACGGTCGAGCCGACGCCGGCCCGGTCGCCCAGCCGGTAGACCTTGCCGGCCACCGCGTCGAGCAGGCCGCCCACCGCGGCAAAGGCCGCGGGGGTGCCCGAGGCCATCACCGTCATCTCGCCAGCGGCGGCCTTGGCCGCGCCGCCCGAGACCGGCGCGTCGATCAGGTGCAGGCCGCGTTCGGCCAGCCGCGCCGCCCAAACGGGCGGCAACGTGGGGTCGACGGTGGCCGAGGTGATGACCACCGAGCCCGGCTTCAAGTGGGCGGCCAGGCCGCCGTCACGGCCATCACCGTCATGGCCATCACCGTCACCGCCATCCGCGTTTGCAGCACCAAACAACACGGCCTCGGTCTGCGCGGCGTTGACCACCAGCACCTGCACCGCGTCACAGTGGCGGGCCAATTCGGCCACGCTGCTGGCGATGCGGCCGCCGGCCTGGGCGATGCTGGCGCAGGCGGTGGGGTTCAGGTCGAGGCCCCAGGTGGCGATGCCGCGCTTCAGCGCGGTGAGCGCAGCGCCACGGCCCATCGAGCCGAGGCCGATCACGCCGAGGGTGGTGGGGGTGCTCATCGAGGGCTTTCTCGGCGCCGTGGCGCGCGGTGGAGTGGGCGGTCGGGCGGTCGGGCGGGCCGGCTCCGAGCGGCAGCCCGGCACGAAATGGTCAGGCAGGCGCGGGACGGTGGCGCCCGAATTCATCGGGTCATCCTACAACTTGAGCTGCCGTGCAAGCCCGAGGGACAACCAGCAGGCACTGCGGCGAAGGCGGTGGGCCGGCGCTGGGGCATCGCCCGGCCGCGCCTGATCTCAGCCCGCCTTGCCCTGGTTGGCCACCGCGGCCGCCGCAGCGGCGATGACGGCGGGGTCGCCGAGGTAATCGCGGCGGATCGGCTTCAACGCCGCGTCCAGCTCGTAGACCAGCGGAATGCCGTTGGGGATGTTCAGGTTCACGATGTCGACATCGCTGATGCCGTCGAGGTATTTCACCAGCGCGCGGATCGAGTTGCCATGGGCGGCGATCACCAGCCGCTGGCCGTCGCGGATGGCCGGGGCCAGCAACTCGTCCCAGCAGGGCATCACCCGCGCCACGGTGTCCTTCAGGCATTCGGTCAGCGGCACCTGGTCGAGCGCCAGCGCGCCGTAGCGCAGGTCGCCACGCTCGCTGCGCACATCGGCGGCATCCAGCGCCGGCGGCGGGGTGTCGTAGCTGCGGCGCCAGACCAGCACCTGATCGTCGCCATACTGCCTGGCAGTCTCGGTCTTGTTCAAGCCCTGCAGCGCGCCGTAGTGGCGCTCGTTGAGCCGCCAGTCGTTGACCACCGGCAGCCAGGTGCGGTCCATCTGGTCGAGCGTGTGCCACAGCGTCCAGATCGCCCGCTTCAACACCGAGGTGTAGGCGATGTCGAACTCGAAGCCGCCTTCCTTCAGCAGCCGGCCGGCCTGCTGGGCCTGCCTCACGCCCAGCGGGGTGAGCGGCACGTCGGTCCAGCCGGTGAAGCGGTTTTCAAGGTTCCAGGTCGATTCGCCATGGCGGATCAGGACGAGCTTGTGCATGGTGGCGGCAGGTGCTTTGGGTCTGTGACGGGTGGGCAGGGCGGGGCCTTGCCCGTCGGGAGCTGGCCGGTCGGGGTCAGCCCGCAATTCTATAATCCGCGGTTTCGACAGCCTCAGGCCCCATCCCCGTGAAGTTCATCTTTGACAATTGGCCGCTGATCCTGCTGGCCGTCACCTCCGGCGGCCTGCTGCTGTGGCAGACCGTGCTGAAGGGCGGCAGCGGCGTCGCACCGGCCGAGGCCGTGCGCCTGATCAACCGCGAGAAGGCCGTGCTGATCGACGTCTGCGAGCCGTCCGAGTTCGCCGCCGGCCACGCAGTGGGTTCACGCAACATCCCGCTCGGGTCGATCGCAGGTTCGAAGGACCTGCCGTCGAACAAGGCCTTGCCGCTGGTGCTGCTGTGCGCCTCGGGTGGCCGCGCCGGCCGCGCCGCCGGTCAGTTGCGCCAGGCGGGATACGAGAAGGCCACGGTCGTCACCGGCGGCCTGCCAGCCTGGCGCGCGGCCGGTCTGCCGGTCGAGAAGAAATAGGACGGGCCGGCGATCCGGTCTGTGGCGGGCGCGCCAACCCGACCCGGTGCTCGGCAAGGGCTCTCGGTCGCTGTGACAATTTGATGTCATTCGCTTTGAACTGATCGCCATGGCCGTTGTCCGCATGTACACCACCCAGGTCTGTCCCTTCTGTGTCCGGGCCAAGGCCTTGCTCAAGCAGCGCGGTGTCGACCTGATCGACGAGGTGCGCATCGACCTCGATCCGCAGCAACGCGAGCAGATGATGGCGCTGACCGGCCGGCGCACCGTGCCGCAGATCTTCATCGGCGACACCCATGTCGGCGGCTGTGACGATCTGGTCGCACTCGACCGCAGTGGCGGTTTGGCGCCGCTGCTGCAAAGCGCCTGATCGGGCGCCCCGCGCGGTGTCGACCAGGTCACGCCGCCGTCATCGGCGCTGGCCTTGCGCTGCGCCATAATTCGCGCCGAATCGGGCCCGGGCCCCAGTTCGGCCGGCCGACGGCCGCGCCGTCAGTGCCCCGCGACCGCAGTCCGCCCGCAACCCCGACGGTGGCGGGCTTTTGTTTTTTATCCAGGATCCTCACCGCCATGGCCGACCAAGACTCCACCCCCGTGTTCCAGATCCAGCGCATGTACCTGAAGGACCTGTCGCTGGAACAGCCGAACTCGCCACAGATCCTGCTGGAGCAGCAGGCGCCGCAGGTCGACATCAACCTGGCGATGGCAGCCGGCGGCGTGGCCGATGGCATCTTCGAAGTGACCGTCACCGCCACCGTGACGACCAAGCTCAAGGACAAGACCCTGTTCCTGATCGAGGCCAAGCAGGCCGGCATCTTCGAGATCCGCCACGTGCCCGAGGAGCAGCTGCAGGGCATCCTCAGCATCGTCTGCCCGCAGATGATCTACCCCTACCTGCGCGCCATCGTGTCCGACGTCTGCACCCGTGCCGGCTTCCCGCCGATCATGCTGACCGAGGTGAACTTCCAGGCCATGTTCGAAGCCCAGCAGGCCCAGGCCGCCGGCAACGGCAGCGGCCTCATCACCGGCGCCAACTGACGCCGGGTCGCCGCCGCGCGGGCTTGGCTTTGCCGACCCTGCTGACGCTTCCGATCGTCGTGTTGGGCGCCGGCGCCTGGGGCACGGCCCTGGCGGTGGCGGCCTCGGCGCGGCACCCGGTGTTGCTGTGGGCGCGCGACCCGGCCCAGGCGGGCGAGATGGCGGCGGCCCGCTGCAACCGGCGTTACCTGCCCGAGGTGGCCCTGCCTGCCGGGCTGCGCATCACCGCCGACTTGGCCGAGGCTGATGCAGTCGCCGCCACCGGCTTGGCGGTCATCGGCTCGCCGATGTCGGGCCTGCGCGCGCGCCTGCTGGCTCTGCCCATCGGCGCGCAGGCGCTGTGGTTGTGCAAGGGCTTCGAGGCCGGCACCGGTGCGCTGGGCCACGAGATCGCCCGCGAGGCACGCCCCGACCTGCGCTGCGGCGTGCTGTCGGGCCCCAGCTTCGCGCTGGAGGTGGCCCGCGGCCAGCCCACCGCGCTGGTGGCCGCCAGCGCCGACGAGGGCCTTTGCCAACTGGCGGTGCAGGCTTTCCACAGCGACCACCTGCGCGTCTACACCAGCGCTGATCCGGTCGGCGTCGAAGTGGGCGGTGCCGTCAAGAACGTCATGGCGATCGCCACCGGCATCGCCGACGGCCTGGCGCTGGGGCTCAACGCCCGCGCCGCGCTGATCACCCGCGGCCTGGCCGAGATGAGCCGCCTGGGTGGGGCGCTGGGCGCCCGCGCCGAGACCTTCATGGGCCTGTCCGGGCTGGGCGACCTGGTGCTCACCGCCACCGGCGACCTGTCGCGCAACCGCCAGGTCGGCCTGATGCTGGCCAGTGGCCTGGCCCTGCCCGACATCCTGGCGCGCCTGGGCCATGTGGCCGAGGGCGTGCACACGGCGCCCACGCTGCAAGCCCGCGCGCGGCGCAGCGGCGTGGAGATGCCGATCACCGACGCGGTGGTGGCCGTGCTGCAGGGCCGGTTGTCGCCGGCGCAGGCGCTGCAGCAGTTGATGACGCGCGAGGCGCGGGCCGAAGCGGGGGCGTCGGTCCGCCCGGTGCCCAGCGCCTGAGCGCCTGAGCGCCTGCGCGCCAAGCCACCCACGTCGCCCTGCGCCGCTGCTCAAGCGCCGCTGCGTGAGCGCCGCCGCTCAAGCGCCGCCGTCGTAGCCCTGCTGCCGCCAGGCCTCGAACACGGCGACCGCCACTGCGTTGCTGAGGTTCAGGCTGCGCTGGCCGGGGCGCATCGGCAGCCGCACCCGGCGCTCGGGCGCAAAACTGTCGCGGACCTCGGCTGGCAGGCCGGCGGTTTCGCTGCCGAACACCAGCCAGTCGCCCGGCGCCCAGGTCACTGCCGAGAAACCCTGGCTGCCTCGGGTCGTGAAGGCCCACAGGCGGCCGCCGCTGGCCGGGCTCAGCGCCGCGAACGCAGCCCGCAGCGCGGCCCAGTCGGCATGGCGGCGAACGGCGGTGAACTCGTGGTAGTCCAGCCCGGCGCGGCGCAGCAGCTTGTCGTCCATCGAGAAGCCGAGTGGCTCGACCAGGTGCAGCGCGCAGCCGGTGTTGGCCGCCAGCCGGATGATGTTGCCGGTGTTGGGTGGGATCTCGGGGTGCACCAGGACGATGTGGAACATCGCCCGGATTGTCGCGCGACCCGCTGCGGTGGGCGGGCCGGGGTCAGACGTCAGACGTCGGGCGCCGGGGTGCGTGCCAACACCCACACTTGCACCCGGGCAGCGCCTGCCGCCCGCAGCGCCAGCGCGGCCGCGGCCAAGGTGACGCCGGTGGTCATCACGTCGTCGACCAGCGCCACCGACCGGCCGGCCAGGCCGGCGGCGCCGGCGGGCGTCACCCACATCGCGTTTTGCAGGTTGCGCTGGCGTTCGGCGCGCGAAAGACCCACCTGGTGAGGCGTGTCGCGCAGACGCTGCAACCAGTGGGCTTGGGCCGGCAGGCCTTGCAGCGCGGCCACCCGACGCGCCAGTTCCCAAGCCTGGTTGTAGCCGCGCTCGGCCAGCCGGGCCTCGCTGAGGGGCACCGGCAGCACGCAGTCCAGCGGGACCATCGAGGTGTCCGGCGGGCCCGACGGCTGCGCACGCAGCACCGCCTGGTGCAGCGCCTGCGCCAGCAGCCGCGCTTGCTCGGGCTGTTGCTGGAACTTGAACCGCGCGATCAGCCGGTCCCACGGGAATCCGTAGTCGGCCAGCGTGATGCAGCGCATGTAGGGCGGGCCTTCGCGCAGGCAGCCACCACAGACGAGGCCGTCGACCTGGGCCAGCGCGCAGGTCGGGCAGCGCAGGGTTTGTGGTTGCACGAAGCGCGCTTCACAGTCGCTGCACAGGCCGGCGGACGTCCACTGACCACAGACCTCGCAGGGACGCGGCCAGCACCAGCGCCGCTGGCCACCCAGCCGGCTGCTGCGGTGCCGACCCGCAGCCGGCCGGAGGGTGATCGGGCGGGAGAGCATCGGCTCAATATACTGCCCGGCGATGCCAGACCAACCTGCCACTTTGCCTGCCACCGACACCCGCGCGCTGGCCCGGCAACTGGCCCGTGCGGCTCGCGCCGAGGGCGCGCCCTGGCTGCACCAGGAAGTGGCCCGCCGCATGGCCGGGCGGCTGCCGGTGATCAAGCAGCCGCCCGACACCTGGCTGGACTGGTGGGGCTTCACCGGCGGCAGCGCGGCATCGGTGGCTGCGATCTGGCCCCAAGCGCAGCGCAGCGTCGCCGAGCCGACCGAGGCCCTGGTCGAGCGCAGCCGCCAGGCCCTGCAGGCGCCCTGGTGGGCCTGGGGACAGCGCCGCCGCGATGCCGCGCAGACGGTCAGCCGGTCGGCGCAGGTGCCCGACGGCAGCACCCAGATGCTGTGGGCCAACCTGGTGCTGCACAGCGCGGCCGATCCGGCGGTGCTGCTGGCGCGCTGGCATCGGGCGCTGGCGGTCGACGGCTTCCTGATGTTCTCCACCTTCGGCCCCGACACCCTGCGCGAGTTGCGCGCGGTCTATGCGCAGGCGGGCTGGCCCGCGCCGCACCCGCCCTATGTCGACATGCACGACCTGGGTGACGCGATGGTGCAGGCCGGCTTCGCCGATCCGGTGATGGACCAGGAGCCGCTGCAGCTGACCTGGTCTTCGCCCCGGGCGATGCTCGACGAACTGCGCGGCCTGGGCGGGCACCTGGGCCTGCAACGTTTTGCCGGCTGCCGCACGCCGCGCTGGCGCGATCGCCTGCTGGCGGCTTTGGCCGAGCGGGCCGATGCGCAGGGCCGCATCGGCATGACCTTCGAGCTGGTCTACGGCCACGCCTACAAACCGCTGCCCAAGCCCGGACGCGGCCATCCGGTGACGGTGTCGCTGGAGGCGGTGCAGGCCACCTTGCCGAGTCGCACCCGCTGACATGGCGGCCCCGAGACGAGGTCGCGACTGGCCTGCCAGCCCGAGGGGCGCGCAACCGCACCAGCACGGCCAGTGGCTGGTCGAGAAGCTCGTGTTTGCAACGCTCGAGGCAGGCGCCGCTGGCAAAACCGCAGCGGACCGGGCTGGCATCTCCGCTAGAATCCATGGTTGATCTGGCGCATACGGGCTGAACCAAGCCGGGCCTTTGGCAAAAACCCATGATGCATGTCAAGGGTGACCCAAGGTCTACCATCCAGGTCACGTTCAACGCTTCCCTCCTGCCCATGTCCGTCACGCTCGCTCCCAGCCCCTGGCCCGCACCGCCGCCTTCCCGGCGCGACGAGGGATGGCGCTTCGGTCGCGAGTTGAGCCCGCCCGTGGGCTGGTTGTTCGACCTGCGGCGAAACGTCTCGATCACGCCGCGCCAGTTGCTGGGGGCCTACGCGCTGCTGTGCTGCCTGTCGTTGGTGGTGGCAGCGGGCTTCTGGTTACAGGGGGTGGCCATCGTGGGTGTGTTCGCCGGCCTCGAACTGCTGGGCGTCGGCGTCGCACTGCTGGTGGTCGCGCGGCACGCGGGCGACCGCGAAACCATCACGCTGACCGACCGTGACGTGTCGGTCGAGCAGCACATCGGCTCCGCGGTCGAATGCGTCAGCTTCCGCGCCGAATGGGTGCGGGTCGAACCGGTGGCCGACGATGGATCGCTGGTCGAACTGTCGGGTGAAGGGCGAAGTGTCCGGGTTGGCCGCCATGTTCGTTCAGAACTTCGGCTGGCCCTGGCGCAAGAGTTGAGGCGCGCGTTGCGCCTGGCGCGCTCGGCAGGCGACCGGGCTGTGGATCACGAAACTAGAGCATGACGACGATGACGACAAAGATGTTGATGTCCCGGGCCGGCCATGGCCTGATGGTGCTGGGCACCATGGCGGCCGCGATGGTCACTACGGTGGCCCACGCCACCGGCAACCTGGCCGGTGGCCCGGCCACCAACCAGTTGGACCTGCACCCCCCGATCACCAAGATCGCCAGCGAAGTGCAGAACCTTCACTACTTCATGCTGATCGTCTGCACGGTGATCTTCCTCGCCGTGTTCGGAGTGATGTTCTATTCGATCATCAAGCACCGCAAGTCGGTCGGTCACAAGGCGGCCAACTTCCACGAGAGCGTGTCGGTCGAGATCGCCTGGACGATCGTGCCGTTCGTCATCGTGGTCGTGATGGGCATGCTGGCCACCAAGACGGTGGTCGCGATGAAGGACACCAGCAACGCCGACGTCACCATCAAGACCACCGGCTACCAGTGGAAGTGGGGCTACGACTACCTCAAGGGTGAAGGCGAGGGCATCGGCTTCCTGTCCACCCTGGATGTCGCGCACCGCAACATGTCCGACGCCGGCAAGCCCGCGGGCGACAACTACCTGTTGAAGGTCGACAACCCGCTGGTCGTGCCGGTCAACAAGAAGATCCGCATCATCACGACCGCCAACGACGTCATCCACTCGTGGATGGTGCCGGCGTTCGCGGTCAAGCAAGACGCCATCCCCGGCTTCGTGAGCGACACCTTGTTCCGTGCCGAGAAGACCGGTGATTTTTACGGCCAGTGCGTCGAGTTGTGCGGCAAGGAACACGCCTACATGCCGATCCACGTCAAGGTGGTGACAGCCGAGGAATACACCCAGTGGGTGAACGGCAAGAAAAAGGAAATGGCCGCCAAGGCCGATGATCCGACCAAGGTCTGGGAATTGGCCGCTCTGCAGGTTCGCGGCGAGAAGGTCTACAACGCCAACTGCGCTGTCTGCCACCGCCCCGACGGCAAGGGCGCCGGCCCGATCAAGGCCCTGGATGGTGCCGCCGTGGTGCTGGACGCTGACCATGCCAAGCAGATCGCTGTGCTGCTGAACGGTCAGAACAACAACACCATGCCGGCCTGGAAGTCGCTGTCCGACACCGAGATCGCCGCGGTCATCACCTACACCAAGAATCACTGGTCGAACCAGACTGGCCAGATCGTGCAGCCCGCTGAAGTCCTCGCGGCCCGCAAATGATCTCGCTCCGGCTCTGCCACCTCCCTCTCTACGCATTGTCAGAACTGTTCGCTGAAAGGCACCGCCCATGAGCGCCGTCCTCCATCCCGGGTCGCCCGACCCTGCCCACGACCACTCCCACGACGAGCACCACGACCACGGCCCGCTGCGCGGCTGGCGGCGCTGGGTGTTCGCGACGAACCACAAGGACATCGGCACGATGTACCTGTTGTTCTCGTTCGCCATGCTGATGGTCGGCGGCGTGTTGGCGCTGTGCATCCGTGCCGAGTTGTTCCAGCCCGGGCTGCAGTTCTTCAACCCGCAGCTGTTCAACTCGTTCACCACGATGCACGGGCTGATCATGGTGTTCGGCGCGATCATGCCGGCCTTCGTCGGTTTTGCGAACTGGATGATTCCGCTGCAGATCGGCGCCAGCGACATGGCGTTTGCGCGGATGAACAACTTCAGCTTCTGGCTGCTGATCCCCGCCGCGCTGATGTTGGCCGGCTCGTTCTTCATGCCTGGAGGCGCACCGGCCGCCGGCTGGACGCTCTACGCCCCCCTGACGCTGCAGATGGGCCCGTCGATGGACGCCGCGATCTTCGCGATGCACATCATGGGTGCGTCGTCGATCATGGGTTCGATCAACATCATCGTCACCATCCTCAACATGCGCGCGCCCGGCATGACACTGATGAAGATGCCGCTGTTCTGCTGGACCTGGCTGATCACCGCCTACCTGCTGATCGCGGTGATGCCGGTGTTGGCCGGTGCCATCACGATGACGCTGACCGACCGCCATTTCGGCACCAGTTTCTTCAATCCCGCCGGCGGCGGTGACCCGGTGATGTACCAGCACATCTTCTGGTTCTTCGGCCACCCCGAGGTCTACATCATGATCTTGCCGGCCTTCGGCATCGTCAGCGCGATCATCCCCACCTTTGCCCGCAAACGTCTGTTCGGCTACACCTCGATGGTCTACGCCACCGCGTCGATCGCCATCCTGTCGTTCATCGTCTGGGCGCACCACATGTACTCCACCGGCATGCCGGTGACCGGCCAGCTGTTCTTCATGTACGCGACGATGCTGATCGCGGTGCCCACCGGCGTGAAGATCTTCAACTGGATCGCCACGATGTGGCGCGGTTCGATGACCTTCGAGACACCCATGCTGTGGGCGGTGGGCTTCATCTTCGTGTTCACCATCGGTGGCTTCACCGGCCTGATCCTGGCGATGGCGCCGATCGACATCCAGTTGCAGGACACCTACTACGTGGTCGCGCACTTCCACTACGTGCTGGTGGCCGGCTCGCTGTACGCGCTGTTCGCCGGCGTCTACTACTGGGGCCCGAAGTGGACCGGCGTGATGTATTCCGAGGTGCGCGGCAAGATCCACTTCTGGGGCTCGCTGATCTTCTTCAACATCACCTTCTTCCCGATGCACTTCCTGGGCCTGGCCGGCATGCCGCGCCGCTATGCCGACTACCCGATGCAGTTTGCCGACTTCAACGCGTTGGCCACCGTGGGCGCGTTCGGCTTCGGCCTGATGCAGGTCTATTTCTTCGTCTTCGTCGTCATCCCGATGATGCGCGGCATCGGCCCCAAGGCGTCGCAGAAGCCCTGGGAAGCCGCTGAAGGCCTGGAGTGGGAAATCCCGTCGCCGGCGCCGTTCCATACCTTCGAGAACCCGCCCAAGCTCGACGCCACCGCCACCAGGGTGTTGGCCTGATGAACGCCGTGACCGTGGCGGACGATCGCTCCACCGCGCAGCGGCGCAAGTCGAATGTCCGGCTCGCGCTGGTGCTGGCGTCGGTGGCGCTGGTCTTCTTCGTCGGTTTCGTGACCAAGATCGTGTTGTTCAGCCAATGAGTGGCCGAGCATCCGCACCGAGCTTCGCACTGAGCCCCGCATCGAACCCCGGATCGATCCCCGCATGGCACTGCCGAACCTGATGTCTCGACTGCGCGGCGACAACCGCCGCATGATGACCAAGCTGGGCGTGGTCGCGCTGGCGATGTTCGGCTTTGGTTATGCGCTGGTCCCGATGTACCGCACGATCTGCGATGCACTGGGCATCAACGTGTTGTCGGTCAGCGAGCGGGTGACCGGCGGCGGGCTGACAGCCGCCGGCGCCCGCAAGGCCAACACGCAGGTCGACACGACGCGCACCGTTACGATCGAATTCGACGCCAATGCCCGCGGGCCGTGGGAGTTCAAGCCCGCAGTCAGTTCGGTGCAGGTGCATCCTGGCGAAATGGCCACGGTGATGTACGAGTTCCGCAACACCCAGAGCCGCACGATGGCGGCGCAGGCCATCCCCAGCTACGCACCGATGCACGCCGGCGCGCACTTCAACAAGCTGGAGTGTTTCTGCTTCAACGAATACATCCTCAAGCCCGGCGAGCGCAAGCAGTGGCCGGTGGTCTTCCACGTCGACCCCAAGCTGCCGCGGGATGTCACCACGATCACGCTGTCCTACACCTTCTTCGAGGTGGCGGGCAAGGTGACGGCGCAGGCAGCTGCCGCGCCGGTGGTCGACAAGCCGCGCGCCGACCCGTCATGAACGACCATGTCGAAGGCCCGGTGACCCGCAAGGGTTCTTTCCTGCAGACGATCCAGGCAGTGGCTTGGTCGTTCTTCGGTGTGCGCCGGTCGGCTGATCACGCTCAGGATGTCGCCAAGCTCAATCCGGTGCACGTGATCATCGCCGGCATCGCCGGAGCGGGTGTCTTTGTGGCGGCATTGGTGTTTCTGGTCAAGTGGGTGGTGGGCAGCGGCGTCGCCGCCTGACCTGGCCCGGCACGCCCGGCCCGAAACGCGTCCAACGATTTTAAGATTTCAAGGTTTCAAGGAGAACACACAAGATGTCCGCAGCGACGCACCAAGGGGTCACCCCGTACTATTTCGTGCCCGGTCCATCGGCCTATCCGGCCCTGTCCGCGTTGGGGCTGTTCTTCGTGATCCTGGGGGCCGGGCAGTGGGTCAACGGTGTCGGCTGGGGCGCCTACTCGCTGCTGGTCGGCATGGTGATCTGGCTGGGCACGCTGTTCGTCTGGTTTCGCCAGGCGATCGGCGAAAGCCAGAGCGGCCAGTATTCCGATCGTGTCGACGTGTCGTTCCGCTGGAGCATGAGCTGGTTCATCTTCTCCGAGGTGATGTTCTTCGCCGCTTTCTTCGGCGCGCTGTATTGGGCCCGGGCCCACGCTCTGCCTGGGCTCGGCAGCCTGGATGCGCAGATCCTGTGGCCCGACTTCAAGCCGATCTGGCCCAGCGCGGGCGGTGGCATCACCGGCTCGCCGGCCAACACGGTCGAGCCGTTTGCGGTGATGGGCCCCTGGCCGATCCCGACCATCAACACCGCCATCCTGTTGACGTCGGGCCTGACGCTGACCATCGCCCACCATGCGCTGATCGCTGGCAAGCGCGCCAAGACCATCACCTGGATGTGGATCACCGTCGCCCTGGGCGTCACCTTCATCGGTTTCCAGGCCTACGAATACATCCATGCCTACCGTGACCTGAACCTCAAGCTCACCTCGGGCATCTTCGGCTCCACCTTCTTCCTGCTCACCGGCTTCCACGGCTTCCACGTGTTTGTCGGCATGCTGATGCTGTTGTTCATCACGCTGCGGCTGCAGAAGGGCCACTTCACGCCCGAGCGACATTTCGGCTTCGAAGGCGCGGCTTGGTACTGGCACTTCGTCGACGTGGTGTGGCTGGGCCTGTACTTCCTGGTGTACTGGCTCTGAGGCAGGCCGGCGCACGGATTCAAGACGCCGCCGCGAGCGGCGTTTTTTCTGCGGTGGCTGTCCGCCGGTCGGCGCTTGAACCGGGGCCTGCCCAGGTTCGCGCTCAGGCGCCGGTCGGCAGGCCGGTCGGTCTGACCCAGCCCATGTACCAGCTCAGCAGGATGAACAGGAACAGCGCGATCGACAACCCCACCCGCAGCGCCAGCGCGCGGGCCATGCGCTTGTCGCGCGATGGCGCTTCATCCCCCTTGCGCAGCATGAACAGGCCGGCGCCAGCCAACGAGGCCAGCACCAGCACCAAGGCCATCACGATCACGATTTTCATGGGCGCTGATTATCCGGTCGGCGCCGTCACATGCTGAGCCAACGGACTTCTGCGCGCCGGTGGGTGGTGCTGGTGGCCGCGCTGCTGGCCACCCTGCTGACGGCTCGTTTGGGGGTCTGGCAACTCGACCGCGCGCGGCAGAAGCTGGATCTGCAGGCGCGCATCGAGGCGCGTGCTGATCTGCCTGTGCTGTCGAGCGCCGATCTGGCCCGCGACGAGACCACGGCGCAGGGCCAGCATTACCGGCGCATCGTGCTGCAGGGCCGCTGGCTGGCCGAGCACACGGTCTACCTGGACAACCGGCAGATGGACGCGCGGCAGGGGTTCTTCATCGTCACGCCGCTGTTGCTGGCGGACGGTGATGCGGTGCTGGTGCAGCGTGGCTGGAGCCCGCGTGACTTCAGCGACCGCAGCCGCCTGGTGCCGGTGCCGACCGTCGCCGGTGCGGTGCAGCTGGAGGGCCGCATTGCCCCGCCGCCATCCAAGCTGTTGGCGCTGGCCGGGGCAGAGAGCGGCGCCATCCGGCAAAATCTCGATGTGAAAGAGTTTGCCCGCGAAGCCGGCCAGCGTTTGCGGCCGTTGTCCGTGCAGCAAACCGGCGCCGCCAATGCCCTGGTTGCAACTGCGGATGGCGTGCCCGCCGATCCGCGCACCGCACCAGCGGGCGCGGCGCTGGACGACGGCTTGTTGCGCCATTGGTTGGCGCCGGCGGTCGACGTGTCCAAGCACCATGGTTATGCCTTCCAGTGGTTTGCACTGTGCGGGCTGATCGTCGCCCTCACCGCCTGGTTTCAATTCATCCGCCCCCAACGACTCGCCCGCAGCCCCTGACATGACCGACCGCTCCGAACCGCTGGGCCTCACCGTGCACAGCTTGCCCCAGCCCGCGGATGCGCTGTCACGCCAACGCGCCAGCGGCCGCCTGAAGATGCTGCTGGTGGTGACGGTCTGTGCACTGCCGGTGCTTGCCAGCTACTTCACTTTCTTTGTCGTGCGCCCCAGCGGCACGGGCACGGCCTACAGCGCGCTGATCCAGCCCGCGGTGGCGATGCCCGTCGTGCAGGCCCGTGGCCTCGACGGCAATCCGAAACCCTTGCGCAGCCTGGTCGGCCAGTGGTTGCTGGTGGTGGTCGACGGTGGCGCCTGCACCCCCGCCTGTGAAAAGCGCCTGTTCCTGCAGCGCCAACTGCGCGAGATGACCGGCCGCGAGGCCGAGCGCATCGACAAGCTGTGGCTGGTGGTCGACGACGCGCCGTTGTCGCCGGCGTTGCAACAGGCGCTGGCTGCCACCCCGGCGATGACCGTGCTGCGCCTGCCGCGCGAGGTGGTGGCCGCCTGGCTGAAGCCCGCGCCCGGCCAGTTGCTGGAAGACCATGTCTACATCGTCGACCCGCTCGGTGACTGGATGATGCGCGCGCCGGCCGACGCCGACCCGTCGCGCCTGAAGCGCGACGTCGACCGCCTGTTGCGGGGGTCTGCAGGCTGGGACAAGCCGGGTTTTCAGGCTTTGCTGAAGGACCCGTCGGCGGCGGCCGGTACGGCGGGGGCGGTGCTGCCCGCGGCATCCGCGGTGGCCGATCCGGCCGATCCTGCCGCGGCGGCCGCGGCGGCCGTTAGCCGCTGACCCGGCGCCAGCGCGTACGACGATGCCTGCCGCGTCCCTGGTGGACTTTTCTCCTGTGCTGCGCCTGGCCCTGCTGGCCAGCGTGGTGGCGCTGCTGCCGCTGTCGTGGTGGTGGCTGCGCCAGCGTGGCGCAGCCCTCGATCGGCGCCTGGCCGCGCTGACCGCGCTGACCCTGTTCCTCACTTTCGATCTGATCGTCTTCGGGTCTTTCACCCGGCTGACCGATTCAGGCCTGGGTTGCCCTGACTGGCCGGGCTGCTACGGCGAAGCCAGCCCCTGGGGTGCGCGCGACGACATCCAGGCCGCGCAGTCGACGCTGCCCAGCGGGCCGGTCACCACCGCCAAGGCCTGGATCGAAATGATCCACCGCTACCTGGCGATGACCGTCGGCGTGCTGATCCTGGTGGCCGCTGTGGCCAGCTGGCGGGCCCGGCGGGTGCTGCCGCACTCGCCCTGGTGGGCCACCGCCACGCTGGTGTGGGTGGTCGTGCAGGGGCTGTTCGGCAAGTACACCGTCACGCTGAAGCTCTACCCGGCCGTCGTCACGCTGCACTTGCTGGGTGCGATGGTGCTGCTGGCGCTGCTGGTGTTGCAGCATGAGTCGTTCCGCCGCCGACCGCTGGCGCTGCCGGGCTGGCCTCAGGCCGGGCGCTGGGTGGCCGTCACGGGCGCCGTGGTGGGCGTGCAGGTGGCGCTGGGCGGCTGGGTCAGCACCAATTACGCGGTGCTGGCCTGCACCGGGTTCCCCACCTGCAACGGCCAATGGTGGCCGGCAATGGACGTTGGCCAGGGCTTCACGCTGCTGCGTGAACTGGGCCGCGCCGGCCATGGCGGCTACCTGACGTTCGACGCGCTGGTGGCCATCCACATGGCGCACCGGCTGTTCTCGCTGGTGGCGCTGGGCATGCTGGTGTGGCTGGCGGCGCGGTTGTGGCGCCAGCCCGGCGCCGCTGCGCGCGGCCCTGCATGGGCGTTGGCCGGCCTGCTGGTCTGGCAAGGTGCCAGCGGCCTGTCCAATGTCGTGCTCGGCTGGCCGATCGCCGCTGCGCTGGCGCACAGCGCCGGTGCCGCGGCCCTGGTGGGCCTGCTCACCTCGTTGTGGGCCCGCAGCCGCGCACCCAGCGGCGCAGTCAGCGGCGCAGTCAGCGGCACACCCAGCGGCACACCCAGCGGCACACCCCGCGGCATGGCCAGCGGCACCCGCGCCGCTGCCGAGCCGTCGGCCGCCACCGCACTGCCTAGGAGCGCCCCCAAGGCCGCCGCCTTGCGGCGTCCGCCCCCCCGAGGGGGAGGAGAAACACTTGGGGCGGCCCGGCGTTTGTTTCTCATGAGCGCCCCCAAGGCCGCCGCCTTGCGGCGTCCGCCCCCCCGAGGGGGAGGAGAAACACTTGGGGCGGCCCGGCGTTTGTTTCTCATGAGTCTTTCGTTCATGCCCGCTCATCACACCAAAACGCAGCTGCTCGTCGTTGC
>JBBQVF010000015.1:0-47692 GCA_038211805.1 Burkholderiales bacterium
GCGGGCGTGGGGGCGGTGGTGACAAGGGCGGCAAGCGCCAGCAGGGCCGCGGCCAGCGGCGCGCGAACGAGTTTGCTCAAGGACATGGTGACTCCAGGAATCGGTGGTCGCACCAGCAGTGCGGCCAAAGGATGGTGAACGAAGGGAAGGGCGGCGGCGCGGCAGGCCACCGAGGAGAGGATGGGCTTATTCGGTTTTCCAGACGTACTCGACGACCGTGGTGCCACCCACCGGTTTGCCTTGTTCGTCGGTACCGGGCTTGAAGCGGCACTTGCTCAGCGCATCGACCGCGGCGCGGTCGAGCAGGCGATGCTCTCGCGAGCCCCCCGCAGCGCGCTCGATGTCTGCCTTGGCCACCGTGCCGGAGGCGTCGACCGTGAAGCGGATCTTGGTCGTGCCCGTGGCGTCCGCACGCAGCGCGGCTGCCGGATATTCGGGCTTGTCGCAACTGCTCACGTCGATGCGGGCAGCCACTGCCTGCGGGCGGGGCGCGGGCGGGGCGGCGGGCGCGGTGGGGCCGGGCGCCGGCGCCGGCGCCGGAGCGGCGGGTGACAGCGTGACCGGTGCCGGCGGTGGTGCTTCCCGGGTCACGGTGATGGCCGGCGCCAGTTGCGGCTGGGCCACCTGCACCTCCGGCGGTGGCACGAATGACGGCGGCGGCAGCGCGACCTTGGGCGGCGGCGGCAGGTTCTCGGGCGGCGGCGGCGGCGGCGGCTTGACCTCGTCGATGATCTTGGTCTCGATCGGCGCCTTGATCACTTCGACGATCTTGCGGCCCAGGCCGTTGACCAGGGCCCAACCCAGGATGATGTGCAACACGGCGACCACGATCAGGCCGATGGGGTGTTTGCCTGGGTTCCGTTGCTGGGAAGCGTAATCCACTCTTGTAACCTCCAGTCGGCCTGTCGACGTGAGCCAGGACGCTGTGACTGCTTTATGAAAAAAGGCCTTGTGAGCCATCGGTCGCGGTGTTTGTTGCGACGCAGCGCAATATAGCTCTAAAGATTGTGACAGCCGCTTGGTGCATCACCCTAAGCGACCCGCGGTCCACCCGTTTGCAGGTGACCCAAGCGTTCTTGCTGTCGGCAAGGCGCATGCCCGGTTTGTTCAATCCGGAAGCGGCCTGTATCCTGCCGGCATGCGTTCGACCCTTCAGAACTGATGGCCGCCGTGGTGTCGACCCGCCACCGTGGCTCGGCCTTGTTCATGGGTGACCACCTCGCGCGCAGCGTGCGGGGCCTGCCGTGTGCACCGCCCCTGCGGCGATAGACACCGGGCTTCTGGCCCCATGCATGCCGTCTAGCAACGCCGAAAGGAGCACCGTCATGGCCGATCTGTTCGAGAACCCCATGGGACTCATGGGGTTCGAATTCGTCGAGTTCGCCTCGCCCACCGCCGACCTGCTGGAGCCGCTGTTCGAGCGCATGGGTTTCACGCTGGTGGCCCGCCACCGGTCCAAGGATGTCGTGCTGTACCGCCAGGGCGGCATCAACTTCATCGTCAACCGCGAGCCGCGCAGCACCGCTGCGTACTTTGCCGCCGAGCATGGTCCGTCGGCCTGCGGCCTGGCGTTTCGCGTCAAGGATTCGCACCAGGCCTACGAGCGTGCGTTGGCGCTGGGCGCTCAGCCCATCGACATCCCGACCGGCCCGATGGAGTTGCGCCTGCCGGCCATCAAAGGCATCGGCGGCGCGCCGTTGTACCTGATCGACCGCTTCGAGGACGGCCGTTCGATCTACGACATCGACTTCGATTTCGTCGAAGGCGTTGACCGTCATCCGGTGGGCCATGGCCTGAAACTGGTCGACCACCTGACGCACAACGTCTACCGCGGCCGCATGGGCTACTGGGCCGGCTTCTACGAGCGGATGTTCAACTTCAGGGAAATCCGCTACTTCGACATCCAGGGCGCGCACACCGGCCTGGCCAGCAAGGCGATGACCGCGCCCGACGGCTTGATCCGCATTCCGCTGAACGAAGAAGCCTCGCGCGGTGCTGGCCAGATCGAGGAGTTTCTGATGAAGTTCAACGGCGAGGGCATCCAGCACGTGGCATTGCTCACCGATGACCTGATGGACACCATCGACCGGCTGCAACTGGCCGGTGTGCCCTTGATGACCGCGCCCAACCAGGCCTACTACGACATGCTGGCCGAGCGCCTGCCCGGCCATGGCCAGCCGGTGGCCGATTTGCAGACCCGCGGCATCCTGCTCGACGGCAGTACGGAGGCCGCCCGGACGGGCGGTCAGCCCAGGCTGCTGCTGCAGATTTTTTCCGAGACACTGTTGGGCCCGGTGTTCTTCGAGTTCATCCAGCGCAAGGGTGACGACGGTTTTGGCGAAGGCAACTTCAAGGCCTTGTTCGAGTCGCTGGAGCGCGACCAGATTCGCCGCGGCGTGCTGGCCGTGGGCGACTGAGCCGCTCCGTTTGGTCGGGCACGCCCGGCGCCTGCACCTGGGTCGAATCGACGGGCTTGCCGGCGGCTGCAACGGGCACCGGCCACGTCACTGGGCAAGTTAGGGGGTGGCGTTAGTCAAAGCGTCCCCCGCACAATCATTTCGATCAGAGATTCGCGCCCCCAGGCAGCGGTTCCACGAGATGAGGCCCTGCCCGCATGATTGGAGATGTCCTGTGCCTTTTGCGTGACCGGCTCAACGCCCACCTCGGCGCCAGCCTGCCGGACGCAGGGCCCGATTCGATCGAGGAGCGTGTCCAGCTGATCGACGGCGAAAAGTCCGATCCGGTCGAGTTCCGTCTCAACGCCATCACCGTGCTGCTGGTCAACATCGAGCAGGAGACCAGCCAGCGCTCGGCCGACCCCTACCTGCGCACGCCAGGCGAGAGCAATTTGCGCAAGTTGCAACCCGAGATACGGCTCAACCTGTACGTGCTGTTCGTCGCGCGGTTCAAGGCCTACGAGCAAGGCCTGAACCAGCTGTCGCAGGTGATCCACTTCCTGCTCAGCCACCGCGCGCTCGACCACGTCAACGCGCCCGCCTTGTCGCCGCAGATCGACAAGCTGGTGCTCGAATTGGTGACCCAGCCGATGGCCGAACAGAACGAAATCTGGAGCGCCCTGCGCATCAGTTACCACCCGTCGGTGCTGTTTCGCGTGCGGATGCTGGTGTTTCGCGATGCCCAGGGTGCGGCCGTGCCGCAGATCGGCCAGACGCTGGTGCGCACGTCGCAACGCACCTGAGAGGGTGTTGACAAAATGAATGGCACCCGCGTGAGACCCCGAAACGGGCCCAATTTAGGCGCAAAGCGCAGGCGGGCTGCAGGCCCGGCGAGCATTTGCAACGACGAGTGGGCCCGTTTTGGGGCCTCACCCTGCGGGCCGGGCGGCCCAGGGCGCTGTGGGGCGTTGCGCCGTTTGCCCGGGCCCCCAGCCCGGGCCGCACGCCGCGCCTTCCACCCCGCCGTGGGCCACTCCGGCGCGGGTGCCATTCATTTCGTCAACACCCTCTGACGCCCACCACTTTTTCAGCCACGAACGGAGTGCCTGCCATGCCCGTCTACAAGACCCCTGGTGTCTATGTCGAAGAGATCTCGACCCTGCCACCCTCAGTGGCCGAGGTGGCCACCGCGGTGCCTGCCTTCGTGGGTTACACCGAGCTCGGGCCGTCCGACACCGCCGAGCCCAGGGTGGTGCGGGTGAGCACGCTGCTTGAATTCAAGACGGTGTTCGGCGGGCCTCAACCGGCAAAGTTCAAGCTGACGCAGGCCGCCCCGCTGGTGCTGGAGGCCGTGCCGCCGACCAGTGCCTTCTCGCTGTATTACGCTGTCAGCCACTACTTCAAGAACGGTGGCGGGCCGCTGTACATCGTGTCGGTGGGCAACTACCGCAACAGCCCATCCAAGGCCAGGTTTTCCGCCGGGCTGGATGCGCTGGAGCAGGAAGACGAGCCCACGCTGCTGGTGCTGACCGATGCCGCCGCCTTGCTGAGCGGTGCCGATTACTACCAGATTTGCGGCGAAGCACTGGCGCAGAGCGCCCAGTTGGGCGACCGCTTCACCATCGTGGACGTGCACAACGGTGACCCGGTGGCGCTGCGCAACGACAGCAACCTGTCGGCAAGGCTGGCCTATGGCGCGGCCTACCACCCCTATCTGCAAACGTCGATCAACGTGGCTTACCGCGACGAGGACGTCGAGATCGTGCGGGCGGCCAGCGCGGCGGTCAACGTCAGCGGCGATGCCAGTTTCGGCGCACCCAACGGCATCGTCGTCCGCTACACCGGCGCCCCCGGCAGTGGCCCGGGCGTGGCCATCACCTTTGGCGCCAAGACCCGGCCGGCCACCTTCACCGTGGCTGCGGGCCTGCTGAGCATCGTCGACGCCAACAGCAAGACAGGCAACGACATCGTCACCGCCTGGACCGCCTTCAAGGCCGCTGGCAACACCGGCGGCTTCGACATCGGCCGCAGTGGTGATGGCACCGGAGTGGTCACCGCCGCCGACGTGGCCCGCACGGCCGTGCCGCTGCCGGCGCCGCCCGGCGACACGCTCGCCAGCATCGCCAAGACCGAGACCGCGCTGTATGCCGCCGCCCGCACTGCGCTGGACGCCCAGCGCGTGGTGCTGCCGCCCAGTGCCGCGGTGGCCGGCATCTACGCCCGGGTCGACCGCGAGCAGGGCGTGTGGAAGGCGCCGGGCAACGTCGGTGTGCTGGCGGTGCTGGGCCCGGTCAGCAAGATCACCGATGCCGACCAGGACAAGCTCAACGTCGACCCGACCGCCGGCAAATCCATCAATGCCATCCGCGCCTTCACCGGCAAGGGCACGTTGGTGTGGGGCGCGCGCACGCTGGCGGGCAACGACAACGAATGGCGCTACGTGTCGGTGCGCCGCTTGTTCATCACCATCGAGGAGAGCACGCGCAAGGCCACTGCCTTCGCGATCTTCGAGCCCAACGACGCCACCACCTGGCTGAAGGTGAAGGCGATGATCGAAAGTTACCTGTATGGCCTGTGGGAGCGCGGCGCGCTGGCCGGCGCCAAGCCCGAGGCCGCGTACTTCGTGCGCGTGGGCCTGGGCACCACGATGACGCCGCAGGACGTGCTGGAAGGTCGCATGGTGGTCGAGATCGGCGTCGCGGCGGTGCGGCCGGCCGAGTTCATCATCTTGCGCTTCTCGCACAAGCTGCAGACCGAGTGAGGTCGCGGTGGCCCAGGCAACCTGTTCCGCGGCCCCGTCGACCACCCCCCCCCATGACCCCGTCACTGTGAGGCGCACACCACCATGGCACTGACCAAGGACCAGATCAGAACCGAGTACCCGCTGCCGGTCTACAACTTTCGGGTTGAGATCGACGGCACGACAGTCGGGTTCTCCGAAGTTTCCGGGCTCAACATCGCCTACGAGACCATCACCTACACCGAGAGCGCCACCAAGGGCCCCGGCCCGCGCATCCTCTACATGCCGGGCAAGCCCAAGGTGACGACATTGACGATGAAGAAGGGTGTGGTCACCGGCGTCAGCGTGGCCACGCTGTATGCCTGGATCAACACCATCGCGTTGAACCGCGTGGTGAAGAAGGACATCATGATCCGCCTGTGCGATGAAAACGGCGCCGCGGTGGTCAGCTGGAAGGTGTTGAACGCGTTCCCCACCCAGCTCGACGCACCGGCCTTCACGGCCAGCTCGAACGAAGTGGCGATCGAATCGATGCAGCTCACCGCCGACAACATCATCGTCGAGCAGGCGTGAGGGCGGCCTTGAAGCCGTACCCCCCACGACGCACCGGCTGAGCGCAGGCTTGTGGCCCACAGCGTCGCGAACCAGGTGGCCAGCTACCCGCTGGTGGCCTACAACTTCCGCGTCACCGTCGGTGACGTGGCAATGAGCTTCACCGAGGTGACGGGCCTGGCCCGTGAGTTCGACACGCTCACCTACCGCCATGGCCTGAGCTTCGTCGAGGGCGAAGACATCACCCGCTTCCGGCTCGACAAGTACGTGCCCCTCACGCTCAAGCGCGGGGTGGTCAAGGGCCTGCCGCAACTGCGCGAGTGGCTGGAGGCGGGCGACAAGCGGCCGATCAGCGTGAGCTTGTGCGACGAGCGCGGCGATCCGGTCGTCACCTGGCGGGTGCAGAAGGCGCTGCCGACCAAGCTGGAGGCGCCCGGGCTGCAGGCGTCGTCAAGCGAGGCGGCGGTCGAGAGCCTGACGCTGATGGCCGCCGGCATCTCGATCGAGAGCCACTGAATTGACCGTCTCGGAAATCTGACACCGCCATGGCCAACCCGATCATCGGCATGCGATTTGCCGTGCTGTTCATGACCGGCGGGGTGGTACCCAACCCGCTGGATCTGCGTTTTTCCAAGGTGTCGGGTTTGACGATGACGGTCGAGACCGACAGCCTGGCAGAGGGTGGCCAGAACCTCTACACCCAGCAACTGCCGCGCAGCGTGAGCCACGGCAACCTGGTGCTCGAACGCGGCATGGTGGTGGGCTCACCGCTGAACATCGAGTTCAACGCCTCGCTCAGCACCTTCAAGTTCATCACCTCGAATGTGCTGGTCACGCTGTTGTCCGAAGACGGCTTGCCGATGGCGGCGTGGCTGTTCATGAAGGCCTGGCCGGTGAAGTGGTCCACCTCCGACCTGGATGCCACCACGCCCGGGCTGGTGATCGACACGATGGAACTGGCCTACGCCCGCATGCAGGTGTTGCGGGTATGACCGCGATCCCGACAAGCGTTCCCTTGCCTACTGAACTCACGAGCGCGCCATGCCGATCGAAATCCGTGAACTGGTGATCCGTGCAACGATCGGTCCGGCATCCGACACCGGCCGGCGCAGCGATGACGGCGTCAACGAGGCGCCGGGTTCTGGTCACGCGCCGCTCGATGTCGAGGCCATCGTGCAGGAATGTGTGCGCCAGGTGCTGCGCGTGCTGGCCCGCGACAAGGAGCGATAGGGTGGCGGCCGTGTGTGGGTGGTCTGCAGCACCTGGCGGGAGGCCGGCGTGTCGCTGCTGAACCTGTTCAAGCTGGAGAAATTGCGCATCGAGGCGTTTCTCGACGTGCGCCGCAAGCGCCCGGCCGACCCGCCGCGCATGGAGGTGATGTTCAACCCCACCACCTACAAGCGCAGCCATTCGGTGGCCTACACCGAACGCCGCAAAGGCGTGGTGATGCAGGGCTGGCCCTCGCGTTACGCCTACACCGCACCCGGCGACCTGTCGCTGAAGCTGGTGTTCGACGGCACCGGCGTCAACCGCATCGGTTTGGAGCGCCTGATCGATCCGCCCAGCGTCAAGAAGGACATCGCCACCTTCGAGAAGCTGTGTCTGCGCATGAACGGCGACATCCATCAACCGCACTTCCTGGTGGTGCGCTGGGGCGATTTCAGCTTTTCGGGCCGCTTGCACAAGCTGGCCATCACTTACACGCTGTTCGACGAAGCCGGCGATCCGCTGCGCGCCGAGTTGGAGGTGTCCTTCGTCGAGGACACCGCCGTCACCACCGGGGCGATGGCGGCGGCCAAGAGCTCGCCCGACCTGACCCATGTGCGCATCGCCAAAGCCGGCGACACGTTGCCGCTGCTGTGCCAGGCGATCTACGGCAGCTCGGGCCACTACTTGCGGGTGGCGCAGCACAACGCGCTGGATGACTTCCGCGAGTTGCAGCCGGGTCAGCGCATCGTCTTCCCGCCGCTGGACGATGGCGCGGCCGCGGCGGGCACTTCTGGGCCTGTGCCATGAGCGTGGTCACCGTCACCGTGCTCAGCGGCGGCCGGGCCATCGACCCGGTGCACCAGATGCTGTCGGTGGACATCCGCCGCGAGCTCAACCGCCTGCCCACCGCAGAACTGGTGTTCATGGACGGCGACCTCGCCACGAGGACGTACCCGGTCAGCGACAGCGGCTTGTTCGATCCCGGCAAGGAGATCGAGATCAAGGCCCGCTACGAAGGCGATGGCTCGACGGCCAGCGACGAGTCACTGTTCAAGGGCCTGGTGGTGCGCCAGGCGATGGAATCCAACGCCCAGGGCACGCTGCTGCGGGTGGAGATGCGCGACAAGGCGGTCAAGCTGGCGCAGCCCCGGCGCAGCCAGGTGCTCGAGAAGATGAGCGACAGCGAATTGATCAAGAAGCTGATCTCCGACGCCGGTCTGGTGGCGGGCACGCTGGACACCACCGGGCCGACGCACGACACGCTGGTGCAGTACGACTGCAGCGATTGGGACCTGATTGTCGGCCGCGCAGAGGCCAATGGCTTGGTGGTGGCAGTCCAGGGCGGCCGCATCCACGTGACCCGGCCCGACACTGGCGCGGCAGCGGCCCTGACCATCGACCACGGGCTCGACGAGGTCTACGACCTGGCCTTCGAAGCCGACGCGATGGGCCAGGACGTCAGCTTCAAAACCCGCAGCTGGAGCGTCAAGGATCAAGCCATCGTCGAGACCGCTGGCGCCGCGGCGACGGCCAACAGCCAGGGCGCCCACACCGGCAAGAAGCTGGCGCAGGCCCTGGGGTACCGCGATGCGGTGCTGGTGCACCCGGTGGATCTGCTGCCCGAGGAGGCCAAGGCCTGGGCCAGCAGCGAGGCGGCGCGGGGCCAGCTCTCGCTGGTGCGCGGCAGCGCGCGCGTGCCCGGCCTGGGCACAGCCGCCCTGTTGCAGGTGGTCGCGCTGAAAGGCCTGCCCAAGGCCTTTGTCGGCAAGGCGCTGGTCAGCGGGCTGTGCCACCGGATCGACGGCGACGGCTGGGTCAGCGTGCTGCAGTTCGGCCTCTCGCCGCAGGCCCACCGGACGCGACGCGACATCACCGCGCCAGCCGCCGCCGGGCTGTGGCCGGCCGTGGCCGGCCTGCAGCTGGGCGTGGTCGAGGCGATGCACGAAGACCCGCAGGCCGAGTACCGGGTCAAGGTCAAGCTGCCCGGCCTGGGCGAAGATGCACCGGGCTACTGGGCGCGCATGGCCACGCCCGATGCCGGCAACGCCCGCGGCTGGTTCTTCTGGCCCGAGCCGGGTGACGAGGTGGTGCTGGGCTTCTTCAACCAGGATCCGCGCATGCCGGTGGTGCTGGGCTCGATGTTCGGCAGCAAGAACAAGCCACCCGCCGACATCGCCGACACCACCGACAAGAACCTGAAGCGCGGTCTGGTCACCAAGAAGGGCTTGACGCTGGCCTTCGTCGACGACGACAAGGCCCAGCTCTACCTGCAGACACCCGGCGGCTCGAAGATCCTGCTCGACGACGATGGCGAACTGGTGTCGCTGAGCGACAAGCACGGCAACAAGCTCACGCTCGACAAGGACGGCGTCACCATCGTCAGCGCCAAGGACTTCAGGGTCGACGCACAGGGCAAGGTCGAGATCATGGGCAGCAAGGTCGATCTGAAGTAGACCGCCAACGCCCAACGCCCAACGCCCAACGCCCAACGCCCAACGCCAACGCACAACGACCAACAACCAACGCCGCCATCGTCTTGAGCCCGTCTCGTCTGCCAGTCCGCGGCGTCAACCCCTTCAGCCACACAGGGCCCAAGCCGGGCACCCCCATGCCGAACATCCAGCTTGACCTCACGATCGACGAACTCAACCTCATCCTGGAGGGCGTGGGCAACCTGCCGTTTGCGCGGGTCTACGCCCTGGTCGGCAGGATCCAGACCCAGGCGGCCGAGCAGTTACAGGCTGCCCAGGCCGGCGGCGGTGGCGGCCAGGCGGCGCCCCAGATCACATCCAAGGTCGCGCCGATGGCCGTGGCCAAGGGTTGAGGCCAGCGCACGATGGTCGCCACGCCTGACTTCCTCGGCCGGGGCTGGGCCTTTCCGCCCAGTTTCGGCGCGGGCGGCGCCAGCGTGGCGATGGTCACCGGCCAGGAGGACATCGAGCAGAGCCTGGCCATCCTGCTGTCCACTCGCCGCGGTGAACGGGTGATGCAGGACGATTTTGGTTGCGAGCTTGGTGATTTTCTGTTCGGCGAGATCAGCCAGGGCCTGATCGGCCAGGTTCGCGACCTGATCAGCGACGCCATCCTGCACCACGAACCGCGCATCGCACTGAGCGGGGTCGAGGTGTCCGAGCACCGCGCCGCCGAGGGCATCCTGATGATCATCATCGACTACACCGTGCGGGCCACCAACTCACGCTACAACCTGGTCTACCCGTTCTACCTGCGTGAAGCCGCTCAGCCGCCCGGCGACGCGGCGAAGGGGGCGGCATGATCGCGCGTGGCCGCTCCAAAGCGATCACCCCGAAGCGCGCAGCGCGCAGGGTCGGCATGATCGCGCGTGGCCGCTCCAGAGCGATCATCCCGAAGCGCGCAGCGCGCAGGGTCGTCCAGTGACCGACCTCGTGCTGATGGACGGCGACCAAGTGCTGTTTCTGCCGGCGTTCGGCCCGGCCGTCGTGGTGGTTCAGCCAGGCAGGCTGGCGGGCAGCGGGCCAGCCACCATCGACGGCAAGGCCCTCTGTGTCGACGGCGACGAATCCAAGGTCTCGGTGCCGGGCTGCGCCTACATCACGCCCTCGCACCCGATCCCCGGCACCGGCACGCTCAAGATCGCCGCGCTGGCGGGCAACCAGAAGGCCACCCAGACGCAGACCGGCGGCAAGCTGGTGCTGCTCAAGGGGGCAATGTTCACCGCCAAGTTCGAGGTCCAAAGCCCGGCGCAGCAGCCCACCCCCGGCGGCCCGGTACCCGACGGATCGCCGCAGTACAGCGGCCAGGGTCAGTTCCTGACGACGAACTTGCGGGTCAGCGCGACCTGAGCGCCACAACCCCTTGTCGCGCCCCTCCAGCCCGCCCCGCACAGTGCCCACCGCCCACCGCCCACCGCCCACCGCCCACCCACAACCGATGATCCGCCCGCCATGAACCGCCCCACCGTCGATGGCACCAGCCAGGTGGCGCGGCGCCGGCCCGAGCTCGATCCGGCCTTTGCCGCGTTGGACGGCCGTTCGACCGCCGACCTGCTGGCATTTGCCCGTGCCTTTGCCGGCGGCCTGCACTATGTCGACGATCAGGGCCAGCCTCAGGGCGACTGGCAAGGCTTGTTTCCCGACGTGGACGGCCTGGTCGAGGCGGCCGACTACTTGAGCGCCCCCGAGCGCTTCAGCGCCGCGCGCGCCGCGCCCCACACCCGCCCGCACTTTGCCCTGCTGTTGGCGGCGCTGGACTTGCTGGGTCTGGCCCGTGACCAGCTCAACCACCTGTCGGCCCGCCACCTCGATCACTTTTACCGCGACGTGTTGCGCATGATCGGCAAGCCGGCTGTGGCCGATCGGCTGCACGTGCTGCTGGTGCCTGACCGTGACGTCCAGCGCCTGTTGCTGCCTGCCGGCGCCCGGCTGAAGGCGGGCAAGGACCCGGCTGGCCGCGAGCGGCTGTTCCACACCCTGACCGACGGCCTGGCCAGCCCGGCACGGGTGGCCGAGCTGCGCTCGCTGCGGGTCGACATCCGCACCACCGACATCCACCAGGCCAGCCGCCAGTACCTGGTCGGTGGCAGCCGGCAGCAGGCTTTCATGGCGATGTGGCGCATCGTGCTGGGCGACCCGTTGCCGGGCGACACCCTGCCGGTGCCGGTGTGGCCGGGCCTGCCGCCCCCCGCAGCCACCGGTGCGCCGCCGGCGCAGGTCGATTTCGACACGCTGGTGCAGGCCGACCGCAGCCTGGTCTTTGTCGGTGACATGCTGGGCTGGCCGCTGTTCGACGACTTTCGTCGCCTGATGCAGCTGCGCGCCGAGCGCCTGGCCGGCGACGCCAGCGACTGGCAGGGCATCAACCGCCTGTTGGTCGAGGCCGGCCGGCGGCGCGATCCGGCCTTCGTGCTGCCGCCGGCCGCGGCCGATGACTTCCACGCCAACCTGCGCGCCGCGCTGGGTTTGTCGGCTGCCGGCTACCGTCAGCTCTACAACCGCTTGCCCGAGGTCGACAGCGTCGAGGACGCCTTCAGCCTGCTCGACCGCGAACCCGAAGTCCAAGCCTTCGTGCGCGACGAGCTGCATTTGCCGCTGGACGATTTCAGGGCACTGATGCAGCTCAAGCTGCGGCTGGACGGTCAATGGGCCGAGATCGCCGGATTGATCGAGGCCGGTGGCCAGCGCCGTGATCCGGCCCGGCTGATGACGCCCGAACAACGCGCCGTGCGCAACACCGACGCGCTGCTGGCCGCCGCCTACGCCCGGCTGGACTGGCCAGTGCCGGGCGGCCTGGAAGGCCTGCATCAGGCGTTCCAGGCGATAGAAGCTTATTTCTGCATGTCGGCTGAAGCCTTTCACTTCATCATGAACGTGGCACAGCGCAGCCTGGCGCGCCCGCCCACGCAGGGCGCAGACAACGCCGCCGACGATGCCGACTGGGCCCGGGTGCATGCCCTGGGCGCCGAAGCGAATGCCGCGCTGCAGTTCCGCCGCCGGCGCGAAGGGCTGCTGCGGGCCGCAGCGCCAGGCCTGGCTGCCGGTGACCCGACCCGGGCCCTCGTCGACCTGTTGACGGCCGTGCTGGGCGAGCCGCTGGCGCTCAACGACGGCCTGCAGCGCGTGGCCGGTCTGGGCGTGGGCGCCGCCGACCTGGCAGCCTTGCAGGGGCTGGCGGGCTCGTCCGAACCTTCATCTGCGGCCGACTGGCAACGCGCCGCCGCGGTGCTTGAAATCGCCCAACGCAACCGCCAGGCCTTCGTGCCCGCGGCGCCCGAGCGGGTGCTGTGGCACCACGCCTATCCGGCGCTCGATGCCGCCGCGGTGCGTGCGCCGGGCCAGGCCGCCGACGCCCCGGCGCCGCGCTGGTGGCCCTTCGGCAGCTTGGCCGCGGCGACTCAGCGGCAGGCGCAGCCGGCGGCGGTGTTGGGCTGGGCGATCGCCTCGCCTTTGTTGGCGCTGGCCGAAGGCAGCCGCAGCGTGCAGTGGTGGTTGGCGCTGGACGGCGACCCGTCCTGTTTCGACGCCGAGGCGATGCGCCGGCTGCTGCCGTTGTCGGTCGGCGCAACGGCCGACGGTGCGGCAGCCGGTGCGGTCACCGGTGCGGCCGGCGGTGCGGTCAACGGTGCGGGGGCACCTGGCAGCGTGCTGCCGTTCCAGGTCGAGTGCAGCGGCGCCGAAGGCTGGCTGACGCCCGCGACCGTGCAGGTGCAGCTGCTGCCAGGGCTGGACAGCTACCCGGCCGCGCCCGCTGTCGACCAGCGCGGCTGGCGCACCTTGCTGGTCTCGATCACCCTGCAGGAGCAGCAGCCGGCGGTGGTGCCGCCGAGCGCCGCGCTGCACGGTATCGACGGGCCGCAACCCCTGCTGCGAATGATGCTGCGCCCGGCCTGGGATGAGGCGCTGGACCGTCATCACACCGCCTACCAGACTTTGGCGCGCCTGCGCCTGCAACGCTGGCGCCTGGCGGTCCAGGTCAGCGGACTGGCCGGCCTGTCGCTGCGCAACGACGGCGGTGTGCTCGACCCGAAAAAGCCGTTCGAGCCCTTCGGCCCCACGCCGTCCAGCGGCGCCAGGTTGTCGATCGGTCATGCCGAGCTGGTCGGCAAATCGCTCGACCGGCTGGTCTTGCGTGGCGAATGGATGGGCGCGCCGGCCTCGCTGGTCGAACACTACCGCAACTACGAGGGTGCGCCCAAGCACGACAGTTTCACGCTGCGGGCCGGCCTGCGCGATGGCCTGGGTTACCAGCCGGGGCCCGAGCTGCTGCCGCTGTTTGGCGCCGACCGCGCCGGCGCGTGGGCACTGGCGCTGCCGCTGCAGCCCGAGACCGGCCGTTTGATGACCGAGCCGCCGGCCTCCGACGATGTGGCCGACTGGCGCCGCTGCTGGGTGCTGGAGCTGGCCGGTGACCTGCAGCACGCGGCCTACCCGTCACGCGCGTTGCGCAAGTCGATGGAGATGGCGGCGGCGGTGGCCGCGTCGATGACCGGCGGCGCCAAACCCGTTGCCGATGCCTATGTCGTCAACCCGCCCTACACCCCAAAGCTCAAGAGCCTGCTGGCCGACTACAGCGCCTCGGCCGAGCAGCCGGCCGTGCTGGCCGTGCCCGGCCGCAACAGCGGCGTGCTGCTGCACTGGCACCCGTTTGGCCATGAAGCGCTGGTGCCACCACCACCACCACCACCCCCCGCAGGGCCCGGCAACACCAGCGCGGTGGCGTTGGCGGTCGACCCCGATGCGCACCCGGTCTGGGTGTCCGGCGTCGGCGTGCCGCTGCTGCCTGCCTATGTCGCCGAGGGGTCGTTCTACATCGGCCTGGCCGCAGTGCAGGCGCCGCAGCGATTGAGCTTGCTGTTCCAGGTGGCCGAAGGCACAGCCGACCCCGATGCCGCGCCGCAACCGGTGCGCTGGAGCGTGCTCAGCGGCAACCGCTGGCGGTCGCTGCAAACCGGCCCGCTCGAAGGCAGCCTGCTGGCCGACGGCACCCGTGGCCTGGTGCAATCCGGCATCGTCGAACTGCAGCTGCCGGCGGTGGCGCCCAGCACCTTGCTGCCGGGTGCAAACGGGCCCGCGCCGGCCGCTGCGGCCGGCCGCTACTGGCTGCGCCTGCAACGCGAGCGTGCGATAGCGGGCGTCTGCGATCTGGTGGCCCTGCACCCGCATGCCGTGCTGGCCGAGCGCCTGTTGATCGGCAGCGACCCGCCCGGCGACGACCTCGCCGACCCGCTGCTGGCCGGCCTGGTCAGCGGACCGCTGGAGCCGGTGCCTGGCTTGGCCAAGTTGCTGCAGCCCTACAGCAGCTTCGGTGGCCGGCCGGCCGAGCGGGGCGCGCACTTCAACAGCCGAGTCAGCGAACGCTTGCGCCACCGCCAGCGTGCGCTCACGCCCTGGGACTACGAGCACCTGGTGCTCGAGCAGTTTCCGCAGCTGCACAAGGTGAAGTGCCTGCGCGCCGACGAACTGGGTGGCGAGCCCGGCCGTGTCGACCTGGTGGTGGTGCCCGATATCGCCAACCGCTTCCCGTCCGACCCGTTCGCGCCCAAAGCCAGCGCCGACCTGATCCGCGACGTCGAGGCCTTCCTGGCCGACAAGGTTCCTGCCTTTGCGCAGCTGCGGGTGACGAACCCCTACTTTGTCGCGTTGAAGGTGCGCTGCGGCGTGCGGTTCATGCCAGGCACCGACGAGGGCTATTGCCGCGACCGGCTCAACGACGAACTCAACCGGTTCCTGTCGCCCTGGGCCTACGACGAAGGCGCCGATCTGGTCATCGGCGGCAGCATCTATGCCAACAGCATCATCAACTTCATCGAGCAGCGCGACTATGTCGACTACATCGCCGGGTTGCGACTGTTCACGGTGGAGCAGGGCCGGCCCACGTTGGTGCCCGAGGGCCCCGGCTACCGCGCCAGCGCCGCCCGGCCCGACGCCGTGCTGGTGGCCGCGCCCAGTCACGAGTTCGACGTGATTGCGCTCACCGACTACCGGGTGACCGGTTTTGGCGGCATCGGCAACCTGCGCATCGAGCTTGATTTCTCGGTGGGCTGATGGCTGCCGCTGCCGCTGCCGCTGCCCATGAGCCACCCACTCGCCACCCTCTGAGGAGCCTTGACCATGAAGATCGACAAGACCGGCCGTGACAGCCTGAAGGTGTATTTCGCCAAGAACGCCGTGCCCACGGCCGGCAACTTCGAAGAGCTGATCGCCGCGGCGTTGAACCAGCGCGACGACGGCATCGCCAAGCAGCCCGGCGAGCCACTCAGCCTGCAGGCCGACGGCGACGACACCAGCCAGAAGAAGCTGCTCAACTTCTACCGCAATTTCAACGATGCCCAGCCGGCCTGGACACTGGCGCTCAGTCCGCGGGCCGACCCGCGCAACCCGGCCACCGGCCGCAACGGCCTGGGCGTCACCGACGGCGCCGGCGCGCCGCGCTTGTTCATCGACCAGGTCACCGGCCACGTCGGCGTGGGCACGGTGACACCCGGCGCGCGGCTGGAAGTGGCGGGCACGCTGCGGGTGGTCTCCGCCGACAACGCACCCCGCGACCCGGAGTCGCGGCTGGACGTCGCGGGCACGCTGGCGCTGAAGAGCCGCACGCCGCAGATCGACTTCATCGATGCCGATCACACCGACTGGGCGATCCATGTCAACAGCCACAAGCTGCACTTCGTCCGCGAGCCCTGGATCTTGACCGACCTGGTGCTCGACGGCACCGGCAACATCGGCATGGGCTGCGACAACCCGCGCGCCAGGCTGGAGGTGCGGGGTGGCGCGATCATGCCCAGCTTCGGCGCCGGCGCCGATGCCGGCTTGCGCTTCCCGTCCGACGCGGCGGGTGGTGGCGGCGACAACGCCTGGCTGCGCTACTACAGCCGCGGCGGCGAGGCCTGCACGCTGGAACTGGGCGTCAGCAACGACGCCGACGACCACATCGCGCTGATGGCTGCCGGCGGCGTGGGCATCGGCACCAACAACCCCACCGGCAAGCTGCATGTGCAGACCGGCGGCGCCGGTACCTGGGACCGCTTCATCGTCAGCACCACCAATTTTTGGGGCGACGGCAACAGCCAGTACGTGACCATCGGCGCCGGTGGCGCGGCCGGCATCATGCTGCACAACCCGCACGTGGTCTGGCAGGCAGGCGAGAACCGGGCCTCGATCCGCATGGGCCGCAGCGGCGGCGTGTCGACCGGGCACTGGTGGGACATCGGCGTGCGCGCCGGCAATGATTTCTCCATCATCGACGGCCACACCGGCCAGTTCGGCCTGAGCATCACCGAGAGTGGCGTGGTCCGTGTCAACACGCTGCAACTGGGCAACAAGTGGCGGTTTTCCGCTGTCGGCGACTTCAGCGGCAACGACGACTGGCTGCGCATGGCCGACCCCAACAACAAGAATTATGCCGGCGGTTTTGCAGCCGGCAGGATGTGGACGGTGCAAGGCCAGTACCACCAGTCGGATGTGCGCAGCAAGACCGACATCACCACGCTGCCGTCGCCGTTGGCCTGCATCGCGCGGCTGCGCGGCGTGCACTTCCGCTGGAAGGACGGGCCGGCCGACGCCGCACCGGTGGTCGGGCTGATCGCGCAGGAAGTGGAGGCGGTGCTGCCCGAGGCGGTGACCGAAGGCCCCGACGGCCTCAAAGGCGTGAACTACGCCGTGCTGGTCGCGCCCCTGATCGAGGCGGTGAAGCAGCAACAAGCGCAGATCGAGGCCCTGGCGGCGCAAATGGCAGCGCAGGCGGCGCAAATGTCAGCGCAGGCGGCGGCGCTGCGCCCGGCCTGAGCGGCCACCCACCGCCCACCGCCCACCGCCCACCACCCACCGCCCACCGCTCAGTCACCCGACCGAAACCCCGATGGCCACCGATTCCGCAGTGCCTCCCGACCCGTCCGCCGCCCAGGCGGCCGTGCCGCCGGCGCTGCAGTTCGACGCCTTGCGCAGCCGGGCCCTGGCCACCCTGCAGCGCCTGGCCGGCACCACCTGGACCGACCACAACACCCACGACCCCGGCATCACCGTGCTCGAACAGCTGTGTTATGCCATGACCGACCTGGCCTACCGCAGCGCCTACCCGGTGTCCGACCTGATGGCGAGCGTCGGCGGCGGTGCTGTGGGCTCGGCCGTGAGCGATGCTGCCGACGGCGGCCACGGCACCGACCCGCCGAGCCGGCTGGCAGGCGGTGTCTTCAGCGCGCTGCAGGTGTTGCCCAGCGGGCCGGTCACGCTGGACGACCTGCGCCGTGTCGTGATCGACCTGCCCGGTGTCAAGAACGCCTGGATCGAGACCCTGCAGGCGCCGCTGGCACGCCACGACGCCGCGCAGGCGCAGCTGTCGGCGGTGCCGGCGACGGGCGACCGTGCGGCCCCGGTCGGCGCGGCCCCTGCGGGGTCGGCCAGCCCCAACGTCACCGATGTGCGCCCACGTGGTCTGTACCGGGTACAGATCGAAAAATCAGGTCTGGGCGAAGACGTGGATGGCGGCACGCTGGTGCGGCTGGCCGCTCAGCGCCTGCAGCAGTGGCGCGGCCTGGGCGAGGACATCGCCGACATCCGCGTGCTCGACCGGATGCCGGTCGCGCTGGACGCCCGCATCGAGCTGGCCGCCAGCGCCTCCGGCGCCGAGGTGCTGGCGGCGGTTTACCAGACGGTGGCACAGTACCTGTCGCCCGACTTGCGGCTGCACAGCCTGCGCGAGATGCTCGAACGCGGCTGGCGGGTCGACCAGATCTTCGAAGGACCGCTGCTGTCGCGGGGTTTCATCGACCCCGGCGAGTGGGCGGCCGCGCACCGGCGCAGCTCGCTGCGCCTGTCCGACCTGATCCAGGCGCTGATGGCGCTGCCCGGCGTGCAGGCGGTCAAGAGCCTGGGCTTCCTGCGCGACGGTCGCGTCAGCAGCGACTGGTTGTTGCCGATCGCTGCCGACCGCAGCGCCAGCTTCGACCTCGATGGTTCGCGGCTGCGGCTGGAGGTGGCAGGCCTGCGCATCGACCACCGCGCGATGCGCGACAGCGCGCGCCGGCTGTACGAGGCCCGCGCCCGGGGGGCCAGCGGCGGGCCGACCGGGGCACCAGCAGCCGATGAACTGGCGCCAGTGCCGGGCCGGGTCCGTCCCGTCGGGCGCTACCTGTCGGTGCAGCACCACCTGCCGCCGGTCTACGGCGTGGGGCCGAACGGCTTGTCGGACCACGAGCCCATCGAACGCCACGCCCAGGCCCGTCAGCTCAAGGCCTACCTGCTGCTGTTCGACCAGTTGCTGGCCAACCAGTTTGCGCAGCTGGCGCAGGCCGGCCGGTTGCTGTCGTTCGACGACGATGGTGACCAGGTCACCTTCGCACAGCCCGTGCCCGACGAGGGCGGTGCGCTGCAATTCGACCGCGTGCGTCGCCAGCCGCTGGCCGAACATGCCGACTGGCTGCAACGCATCACCCGCGATGCCTGGGGCGACGACCCCGATGGCGAACGCAGCCTCGACCTGCGCCACCGCCAGATCGACCACCTGCTGGCCCGGCTGGGTGAGCGCTGGGGTGAACAACGGCCAATGCCGGCAGCTGCAGAGGCGGCGGCGGATGTCGATGTCGATCCGGCCGCCGATGCCGATGCCGATGCCGATCCGCCGACCGATGTCGAACGCGCCGCCGAGGTGCGGGCACAGGTGCTCGCGGCCTTGCCCGCCGCCGCTGCCGCTGCAGCCGCGCCGCCGCGCTTGCAGGCCCTGCGCGACAAACAAGCCTATCTGCGCGACTACCCGCGTCTGTCGGTGCGCCGCGGTGTCGGCGCCAACGCGCTGCTGGGGCCGGCCGACGGCGCCGAACCCGCTGGCCTGGTGCAGCGCCTGGCGCGTCTGCTGGGCTGGCCTGGCGGCGCGGCGGCCTTGCCGCTGGTCGAGCATGTGCAACTGCGGCCGCTGCCGGGTGACGCCTTCCAGCAAGGCCCGCTGATGCGTGCGGTGGCGCGGCCTGACCCGTTTTCCCTGCAGCTGAGCCTGGTGTTGCCGGCGCAGGATGCCCGCTTCGCCGATGCTGACCTGCGCCAGCGGGCGGAGCGCAGCGTGCGCGAAGAGGCGCCCGCCCATCTGGTGCTGCGGCTGCTGTGGCTGCCGGCCGCGCCGCTGGCGCGCTTCAGCGCCGCGCTGGCGCGCTGGTCGCTGCTGCGGCGCCAGGCCCAGCGCCAGGCCTTCGGTCTGGATGAGGCACCGCAGGGCAAGGACGACCGTCAACAGATCACGCTGCGCAGCGCGCGCAACCGGGTGATCGACGCACTGGGCCTGGGCGACACCTTCCCGCTGACCGACCTGGTCGTGGCCGACGGCGGTGTCGAAGGGCCGATCAAGGTCGCCCACGGCCGCAGCGCCCACATCGCGATCGACGCTGCCGAAGCCGGTGTGCGTTATGAACTGCGCGGTCCCGATGGCCGACCGTTGCAAAACGCCCAGGGCCAGCCGCTGCCGTCGGTGGCCGCCGAGGGTGCCGACGACCGCCTGGTGCTCGAGTCCCCGCCGGTCACCGACAACATCACCTTCCGCGTGCTGGCCACCAAGCTGCTGGCCGCACCGGGCCTGCCACCACAACCCGCGGTGCTGCTGACGCAGGGCGCGTCGGTCAAGGTGGGCCTGGACACCCGCCTGGCTTTGTCGCTGCCCGACCTGCCGCCGCTCGACCTCACGCTGGCCACTGTCCAGCCGGCCGATCCGCGGCTGTGCGGCCATGGCGATCGGGTGCGGGTGCGGGTGCACGGCAGCCAGGAAGGCGTGGTCTACGCGCTGGTGATCGACGGTCAGGTGCAGGGCAGCCCGGTGACCGGCGACCTGGCCGACATCGACCTGCTGACGCCGCCAATGGCCGAGGATTGCGCCGTGGCGGTGCAAGCCACCAAGCGCTTCAGCGCGGGCACCGGGGGCGCTGCCGAGCAGCAACTGCTGGACGCCCGCCTGCAAGTGGCGGTGCGCGCCGATCCGACGACAGCGCTGCAGCCGCTGCCCGCCGCCGTGCTCGACTTCCGCCAGGCCAAGGCGGTGCTGCGCCTGTCCACCAGCCAGGCCAGCGTGTCCTACCAGGCCTGGCGCCGGCGCGTGCGCGACGCCGACTGGCGGCGTGAGCCAGCCGATCTGGCCGACCCCGCGCTGTTGCACGCCGACCCAGGGTGCCCGGCCGTGGCGCCGGTCGCTGCGGCGCTCGATCGCCTGCTCGGGGATGGCTTCGAGCCGCTTGGCGACGGGCCGGTGGCGGGCAATGGCGCGGCCCTCGACCTGCGGCTGGCGGCGTTGGCCGACGACGCGGTGCTGCTGGTGTGCGCCACCAAGCTGCACGTCGCCGGCGCCGTCACGGTCGCCACCGAGCTGCTGCTGTCGTCCCAGGCGCTGCTGTTGGTGCGGCCCGATCCGGCGCCACTGCTGCAACTGGCGCTGGTGCAGGCAGCGTCCGAGCCGGCAGCAGCCGTGCCGGCGGCGGCGGCCGATGCCCCGACCTGGCTGCGGGTCGGCGGCGGCCAGCCCGGCGTGGCCTATCACTTTGCGCCGCAGGCTGGCGGACGACCAGGGGCGTGGCCGGCCTATGTGCACCAGCGCGACGTGCTCGATCCGGTGCTCAACAAGGGCCTGGGCCAGCTGGCGCTGGGCATCGACCTGGCAGTGGCCACCGGCCTCGCCGACGACCCCGCCGCGGCTGCGGCGGCGGTGGCCGACGCAGCCGAGGCGAGCGAGCAGCTGGCCCCCGACCGTCGCCCACCCGGCGCGCCGCTGCTCGATTTGCCGCCACTGCCCGCCGACACGCTGCTGACGGTGCGTGCGGTCAAGGTGCAGACAGGCGTCGACCAGGTGTTGCGCCAGCAGGCGCGCCTGCCGGCCCTGCCGACGCTGCAGGTCGAACCGGCCGTGCCGGCGCCCGGCGAGCGTGCGCTGGTGCAGGTGCCGGCCAGCGAGCCGGGCACGTCGTACCAGCTGTGGTCTCAAGGCCGGCCGCTGGCCGATCCAGTGGCAGGCACTGGCGGGCGACTGACCCTGGCCACCGGCATCCTGGTCGATGACAGCCCGCTGTGGCTGCACAGCTTGCGCGAGCCCGAGGACGGCCTGCTGCCGCTGCGACGGGAGCAAGCGGTCGACCTGCCGCTGCAGCCCCGCACCGACGGGCAGTTGTCGGCGCGGCGGTCACCGGTGCCGGCGGGTGAGTCGACCGCGATCCTGCTCGATCGCAGCCAGCCCGGCGTGCTGTACCAGTTGTCGGCCTCGGGTCACCCGCAAGACGAGCCGGTGACTGGTTCCGGTGCCGCCATCGAGTGGCCCAGCGGCCCGATCCTGGCCGACACCCGGTTCAGCGTGGCGGCCCGTCGTGCCGACGGTCGTGGTGCGGCTGTCGCGCTGGGCGAGGTGGTGGTGAAGCTGCAGGCCGCGGTGATCCCGGTGGTGCCGGTGGTGCCGGTGGTGCCGCCGGCCGGCCCGTTGGCCAATCCCCCGGCCGGGCCAGCGGCCTGACCGGCGAAGAGGCGGCGATGACGCCAGACTCCCAGCACCGCATCTTGCGGCAGGTCGTCGAACTGGTGGGCTGCCGCCGCGAAGACGCGGCTGCGCTGCAGGCTGCCGCGGCTCGGTTGAGCCAGCGCGACTGGTTGCCGGTGATGAGCGCCGTGTGCTCGACCCTGGGCGATGCCGGTCGCGTGCGGCGCATCGACCGGCTGGAGGTCGACCTGGGCACGCTGCCGGCAGCGGCCTGGCTGGCTGCGGCGCCGGCGGCGCAGGCTGGCGAAACCACCGACCGGTTGGTGGCCGGCCCTGCCGCGAACGCCCTGGCCCAGCAGTTCGAGCGGGCCTTCAGCGCCCAGTTGGCGGTGGCGCTGGAGCAGGCTGCCGAGGTGCAGACCGCTGCCGAACTGTTGACCAGCTTTCTGGCCAGTGGCGTCCTGCCCTGGTGGGCCGATGCCGGCGACCGGCAAAGCGTCGTGCGGGCGGCCACTGCCCAGTTGCGCCAGCCTGCCGCGGTTTGGCGGCAGTGGCTGGGGCGTGACGGTGGCCGCGCGCCGAACGAGCCGGCGCTGCTGCGGCTGGTGACCGCGCTGCCGGACGACTTGCTGGCCGAATTGCTGGCCGAAATGCTGGCCCACCCGCTGGCCCACCCGCTGGCCGACCGGCCGAGCGGCGCAACGACCGCGCCGATCGATGGCTGGACGATGGCCCGCCAAGCCTCGTGGCTGGCCACGATCAACCATGCCGCAGCGGCCACCGGACAGCCGGCCGTGCGCTGGCGGCGGGCCTGGTGGCAGGCGGCCCTGACGTCCGCCCTCTGGCCGGCGGGCGACCGCAGCGGCTGGGCGGCCCTGCTGCCGCCCTGGCTGGCCAGGCTGGGCCTGCCCGAGGCGACGCTGCGCCCCGCGCTGCGGCGCGCGCTCGACCAGGTCCTGGCGCGCGACGCTGGCGCGGCCGAATGGGCAGCGCTGTGGCGCGCGTTGCAGCCGCCCGATGGCGCCATGCTGGCGGCCAGCCAACCCGCCGATGCGGCGTGGCAGCAGCTGCTGGCCACGCTGGCCGCAGCCGCCGCCACCCCGACCGCCACCCCGTCCGCCGGGCCCGCAGCCACCGGACCCGCCAGGCGCCATCTGCACCAGCGCCTGGTTCGGGCGTCGGCGCACGGCGTGCCGGCGGCAGCCGCGTTGCCGCCTGCGCTGCGCCGGGCCGCTGCCGATGCCTGGGCCCGCCTGGCCGACCCTGCGCCGGGTTCGCCGGGCGCCGCTGCGCCCGGACGCGGGCCAGCGACCACGGCGGCCGACCGGCTGGCCGCGTTGGCCGCCGCGTTGGCCCGCTTGCTGCAGCACGCCGTGAAGCAGGGCCTGATCGACCCGGCAGCGGCTGGCCTGGCCGGCGGCGCCGACGCGGTGGCCCGGCAGGCGGCGGCCTGGGCGGCAGCCGCCTGGGCTGACCGATGGGGGCCCGCCGGCCGGGCGGGCACACCGCTGGCGCCGGTTGCCGCGATGCCGGCACCGTGGCCGGTCGCTGCGCCGCCATCGCCGCCCGCCACAGCCGCGGTCGATGCGCTCTACGTGGCCCATGCCGGCCTGGTGCTGCTGTGGCCGTTCATCCAGCGTTTTGCCGACCGGCTGGGCTTGCTGCGGGCCGGCAAGCCGGTGCGCTGGCGCGATGCCAACTCGGCGTCGCGGGCGGCGGTGGGGCTGCACTGCGTGATCAGCGGCGACGCCGCACCGCCCGAGTTCCAGCTGGCCCTGCCCAAATTGTTGTGCGGCCTGCCGCTGGACGAGCCACTGCTGCTCGACGAGCCGCTCAGTGACGCCGAGCAGGCCGAATGCGAAACGCTGCTGGTGGCCGCCATCGCCCAGGCGCCGATCCTCAGGCAGATGTCGGTGGCGGGTTTTCGCGGCAGCTTCGGCCTGCGCCCGGGCCAGCTGAGCACGCGCGACGGCCACTGGCTGCTGCGGGTCGAGCGCCAGGCCTACGACGTGGTGATCGACCGCTTTCCCTGGAGCGCCGGCCTGGTGCGCCTGCCCTGGATGCCCACCCTGTTGCAGGTGCAGTGGTGATGCCCGCTGACGCCCCAGGCCTGCAGCCCGCTATGGTGCTGGCAGATTCGGCGTTGGCGGATTCGACACTGGCCAACGTGGCGCTGGCCGACAACGCACGCGACCTGGTGCTCGATCTGGCCTGGCTGGCCGCGCTGATCGACTGCCGCTTCCAACACCATTTCGATGCGCCCGGCCGCGGCGCTTGTGTGCTGCCGGCACCGCCCGACCTGGCGGCGTCCGACTCCGCCTATGCCTCGATGTTGCGCCACTACCGCGTCTCGCTGGCCGAACGGGCGGCCCTGGTGCTGGCGCTGGTGCCGCACCTGCGGCCGCGCCTGCTGGATGTGTTCTTCACCCGCAACCAGACTTTCGACAAGCCGTTCACCGAGTTCGGCGGTCAGCGCGACCCGCACACCGGGGCCTTCTGGCCCACCGGCGAAACGCTGGTCTTCCTGCTGGCCGGCGACGACCTGGCGGCCCGCCTGATCCTGGCCGGCCTGTTCGACCGCGACCACTGGCTGGCCCGTCACGACGTGCTGCGCCTGGGCGCAGCCGACGCCGACCTGCCGTTGCTGCAACGCACGCTGCAACTGGCGCCCGACCCGTTGGGTTTGCTGACCCGCGGCCAGGCCCCACGACCGGCGATGAGCGCGGCCTTTCCCGCCCAGCATCTGCAAACCGACCTGGGCTGGGACGATCTGGTGCTGCACCCCGGCACGCTGGCGCAGGTGCGCGAGATCGAAAGCTGGTTGCGCCACGGCGACACGCTGCTGGTCGACTGGGGCATGGCGGCCAAGCTGCGGCCGGGTTGGCGGGCGCTGTTCTACGGCCCGCCCGGCACCGGCAAGACCATGACCGCCACCCTGCTCGGCAAAGCCACCGGCCGCGAGATCTACAAGGTCGACCTGTCGCTGGTGGTCAGCAAGTACATCGGCGAGACCGAGAAGAACCTGTCGCGGGTGTTCGACGCGGCGCAGCACAAGGGCTGGCTGCTGTTCTTCGACGAGGCCGACGCGCTGTTCGGCAAGCGCAGCGAGACCCGCGACGCCCACGACCGCTATGCCAACCAGGAGGTGTCCTACCTGCTGCAGCGCATCGAGACTTTCGACGGCGTGGCGATCCTGGCGTCGAACCAGAAGGACAACATCGACCCGGCCTTCGCCCGCCGCTTCGAGTCGGTGATCTACTTTCCGGTGCCGCGCCCCGAAGAGCGGCTTCGCCTCTGGCAACAGGGTTTCCCGGCTGCGGTGCGGCTGGACTCGTCGGTCGATCTGGGCCAGATCGCGGCCCGCTTCGAACTCGGTGGCGGGGCGATCATGAACGTGGTGCGCCATGCCTGCCTGGCGGCACTGGAAGACGGCAGCCACGCCATCGGCGTCGAGGCGCTGCAGCGCGGCATCCGCCGCGAACTGGCCAAGGAAGGGCGCGTCGCATGACCGCCGCTGTCACTGGAGCACGACCATGAAGCACACCCCGCCCGGCCACCAGGCCACCCGCAGTCACCTCCAGGCGCCGCGGCAGCGGCCGGCCGCCAATACCAATGCCAGCGCAGCGGCAAGGGCAGTCGCGGCGCCGGGTTACGGCGTGGCCTTTGCCGACGAGCGCCACCAGCGGGCCGCGCCGCGCTCGCAGACCGGCCTGCCCGATCGGCTGAAGGCCGGCGTCGAATCCTTGTCGGGCCTGTCGATGGACGCGGTGCGGGTGCACCACGATTCGCCGCAACCCGCGCGGCTGGGCGCACTGGCCTTCACGCAGGGCCTCGACATCCACCTCGCGCCGGGGCAGGCGCAGCACCTGCCGCACGAAGCCTGGCACGTCGTGCAGCAGGCCCAGGGCCGGGTACAGCCGACGTTGCAGATGAAGGGCGGGGCGGTAGTCAACGACGCCCGAGGTCTGGAACACGAGGCCGACCTGATGGGCCAACGGGCCCTGGCCCTGGCCCAGCCCGCCGCGGCGGCTTTGGCAGCGGTTGGCCCGGCGACCACGCCGCCGGGCCATGCGGCGCTGGCGGTGCCCGGGCCGGCGGGCGGCGTGATCCAGCGCTACACCGAAGAAACGCCGCCCGAGGAGGCCCTCAGCGGAAACCTGTGGCGGGTCAGCGAGGACGGGCAGGCCATGCTGGAGATCAGCCAGGCCGAGGGCGGCCAGAGGCTGATGGCCACCGACAGCCTGGTCGACACGGCCAACGACAAACTGAAGGCGGTGGCGCAGAACGGCTCGTTCATCCGCCTCAAGGCCGGCGCGAACCCCGTCAGCCTGGGCGGGCGCAGCTTGAAGGAGGTGTTGCCCATCTTCGTCGACGCCTCGGGCGCCGAGACCTTCAACCGCGACATGGTCAGGGCCAACAAACCCGGCGGCGCCGACGCCACCGGTGACACGCGCGACTGGTTCAAGATGTATGCCGACTGCGGCCGCTCGTCGCGGGTGGTGATGGGCTCGCTGGGGCTGGCGCCGAGGGCCTTGTACTCGGCTGGCCACCAAGGCAGGCAGACCGCACGGGGTTTCGATCCGGCCGAGTGGACCGATCAGGTCTACCTGGCCTCGATGAAGGACTTCGTCAAGGACCCGGCCAACCGGGTGCACCTGAAGACCGAGCACCTGAAGGAGCGCTTCCTGTCCTGCTTCTACACCGGCTCCAGCAAGTTCGTGCCCCGTGAGCCGGCCAGCGGCCAGGAGGCCAAGGACTTCGCCGGCGCGCTGGACGAGGCCGGCCAGCGCGCCTTTGCCGAGTACGCCCAGATCAACGTGGCGGTCAACCCCGAGATCGGCGAGGGCTACACCATGGCCACCGGCTACGACCTGCCGGGTTATGTCGGCGGGGCCGACATCTGGAACTTCCATTGGGCCGGGGTGGTGATGAAGTCGGGCTCGGACAACATCACGCTGGAGAATTACGCGATCATGTTCGCGCCCACCGGCGACCCGGTGGTCGACCAGGCCAACGGCAAGCGCGCCTACGACTTCACCAACACCAACTGGGTGTTCCAGATGTATGGCACGCTCAAGTCCGGCCAGAGCTTCCATGAAGAACACCTGCGCAGTGGCACCCACGGCACCCGCGGCACGACACTTCGGGTGAAGATATGAACCCCTCGTTGACAAGGATCCACCATGGCTGAAATCCTGCACGACGCAGCGGGCCTGAAGGCCCGCATCGGCCAGGTGGTCGATGTCCGGGGCCGCTACCAGCGCGCGAACCTGGGGCCGCACCGGGTCATGGTCGACCTGCCCGATGGCCGGGTGCAGGCCGTGCAGGAGATCGCCAACCTGGTGCTCGATGACACCACGGTGCTGCGGCTGTGGGTGCGGCCCGAAGCCGAGATGGCCACCTTCGACGGCACTGCGGTGGTGGTGCGCGGCAAGCTGTGGGCCGCCAAGCCGCCTGTGGCGCCAGCCGCGGCGCTGGCCCATGCGTTGTCGCTGCTCGACATCGAGCGCGTCGCGGCGGCCTGATCGCCGGATCGCCTGATCCCCTGATCGCCTGATCGCCTCATCGCCGGATCCCCTGATCCTTGATCGCCGGATCCCGGATCGTCCTGCCGCCTGATCGTCTGAGGGCCCCGGTCGCCTGAACCGGCGGCCCTACCGGCCCGGGGCGACCATGGCCTCGCGCAGGCGGGCCTGCAGGCCCGACGAGCGCCGGGTGTTCGAGGCGATGGCCGCCGCCACCACCGCTGCGCTGCCGGCCAGCCACAGCCGCTCACGGGCCCGGGTGACGGCGGTGTAGAGCAGTTCGCGACTGAGCACCCGGCTGCGCTGCGCCGGCAACAGCACCAGCACCTCGGCAAATTCCGAGCCCTGCGACTTGTGCACCGTCATCGCGAAGGCGGTCTGGTGCGGTGGCAGGCGCAGCGGCGCCACCGCGCGGAAGCCGCCGTCGGCGCTGGGGAAGACCACTTGCAGCGCGCCGTCGGCGCCGGGCAGGGTGATGCCGATGTCGCCGTTGAACAGCTTGAGCGCCGGGTCGTTGCGCAGCACCATCACCGGCCTGCCGGCGAACCAGGCCGAACCCGGATCGCGCGGCGATGCCCTCGCAGATGCCCTCGCAAGTGCCCCGGCTGGTGCCCCGGCTGGCGCCCCGGCTGCTGCCCCGGTCGATGCGCCGGACCCGCTGCGCTGCAGCGCGTCGATGACCTGCTGGCTGACGATCTGATTCACCGCAGCCACGCCGCGTGGCCCGCCCTGCACCGCACACAGCACGCGGAAGGCGCCGAAGGCGGCGCTGAGCCGCGCCGGGGCCTCGGCGTCGGTTGGGCCGTGGCGCAAGGCCTCGCGCATGACCTCCCGCATGACCTCACGCATGACCTCACACACGGCCTCGCAATACGGCGCGAAGCCGCGCTCGATCGCGGCCAGGGTGGCCGGCTGCGGCGCGGTGCCGGCGTCGTCGAGCCAGCGCACCGAATCGTCGGCACCGCCGCGCAGCCAGGCCAGCGCGGCGGCCGAGCGGCCGGCCACGGTGTCGGCGGCCAGCCGGCCGATGCCCGAGTCGGCGGCGAAGCGGAAGTTGCGGTCGAACCAGACCACGCTGTCGACCAGTGCGCTGGCCTGCACCGGCGTGGCCGGCACGATCGCCGCCGCCGCCAGGCCGCACAGCGCACCCAGGTCGACGCGGCAGGCCGCGCTGAGCGAGGGGTCGGCGCTCAGTTCGGCAAAGACCGCGCCTGACTCGACCGCGGCCAGCTGGTCCTTGTCGCCCAGCAGCACGATGCGGGCGCTGTCGGGCACGGCTTCCAGCAGCCGGGTGGCCAGCGCCAGGTCGAGCATCGAGGCCTCGTCGACCACCAGCACGTCCAGCGCCAGGCGGTGGCCGGCATGGTGCACGAACGGACCGTCGGGCCCCTGGTCGCTGCCCTCGGGCCGCACGCCGAGCAGGCGGTGAACGGTGAAGGATTCGACGGGCAGCCGCTCGCGCAGGTCGGCCGACAGGTGCACGGCGCGCTGGCGCAGCGCCTCCGACAGCCGGGCCGCGGCCTTGCCGGTGGGCGCTGCCAGCACGATGCGCGCCTGCGGCTGCTGGGCCAGCAGACAGGCCAGCAGGTTGACCACGGTGGTGGTCTTGCCGGTGCCCGGGCCGCCACTGATCACCGTCAGCCGGCCGCGCAGCGCCAGCGCCGCCGCCAGCATCTGCCAGTCGGGTGCGGCTGCCGCGGGGTTGGCCGTCGAGCCGGCAGGAGACGGCTGGTTCGCTGTAGTCGTCGAGGTCGTCGAGGTCGGCGCGGTCGGCTTGAACAATACGGCCAGCATCGCGGCCAGCGCGGGTGCGGCGGTGCCGAGCGCGGGTTGGGTGGCAGCCGCCACCGCACCGGCATCGCCGCTCGACGCCGACGCCGACACCGACACCGACATTGACACCGCCACCGACACCGCCACCGACACCGACACCGACACCGCCTGGGCCACCGGCTCGGTGCAGCGTGCCAGGCGCCTTGCCAGGCGGCGCTCGAAGTCGAAGTAGCGGTGCAGGTACAGCCGGTGCTCGTCGTCCAGGATCAGCGGTCGGCCTGCCGGCTGCTGCGGCGTGCCGACCAGTCCGCAGGCCAGCAGCTGGTCGCGCCAGCGTGTCAGTCGATCGGTCGGCGTGCCAGCGGGCGCGTCGGTGTCGGTGTTGGTGTCGGTGTCGGTGTCGGTGTCGGTGTCGGTGTCGGTGTCGGTGACCCACTCGGCCAGGTCCAGGCAGACATGGCCGCCACTGGTGGCCAGGCTGACCGCCCGCGCGGCGGCGGCCACCGCCTGCACGGCAGGCGCCTCAGCGCCGCCGGCGACCGCCCAGCGCGCCATCTGGCGGGCAAAACCTTCGGCCAACGCAGCCTCGGGTGCCGAGGCCGGCGCGGCCACGCCCTCGGCGGCCGGCGATGGCGACAGGTCAGGCAGGTCAGGCAGGTCAGGCAGGTCGGCCGGGTCGGCCAGGTCGGGCAGGCCGGGCAGGTGCCCGTGCGCAGTGTCGGGTGCACCGCTTGGCGGGCCGCCGCGCGAGCCACCGGGCGGGTCGTCGATCCGGTGGTCGGGTGAATCGTCGTCGGTCATGGCGCAGCCGCTTCGCCGCCGAGCAGGGCCGACAACTGGCCGATCGCCTCGGCGGTCGGCCGGTGAAAGAACAGACCGGTAGGCCAGCCCTGGGCATCGCGCCAGCCGGGTCGCAGGCCCCGCACGAACAGGTAGGCCACACCGCCGACATGACGGTCGTAGTGGTAGTCGGGCAGGCGCCGCTGCAGCCAGCGGTGCAGCGCCACGCTGTACAGCAGGTACTGCAGGTGGTAGTGGTGCTGGGCCATCGCCGCGGCCACCGGCGCCGGGCCGTAGTCGGCCGAGCTGTCGCCCAGGTAGTTCGATTTCCAGTCGGCGATGAAGAAACGGCCATCGTGCTCGAACACCAGGTCGATGAAGCCCTTGAGGTAGCCGTGCAGAGCGCGGAAGTCGAGCGCCGGTGCGGGGTACCCCAGGCGGGCCAGCAGCGCCACCAGGTCGGCGGCAACCAGCGCGGGCACCGGCAGGTGGAACTCCAGCTCGGCCAGGCGGCGGCCGGGGGGCAGCTCGGCCAGACACAACGGCCGCTGCGTGCCCAGCGGCAATGGCGTGCCCAGCACGTCGGCCAGCAGGCGTTGCAGCTGCGCCTGGGCGTTGCCCGACGCGTTGTCGCTGCTGCTGCTGGTGCTGCTGCCACTGCCACTGCCACCGCCACCGCCACCGCCACCGCCACCGCCACTGCCACTGCCACTGCCACCGCCACCGCCACCGCCACCGCCACCGCTGCGGGGCGCTGGCGGGTGCTGCAGCAGTGCGCGGGCGGCGGCTTCGGGCCAACTGCCCGGGTCGGTGAACTCGGCCCATTCCAGCGTGGCATGGACACATTCACCGGCCACTGCGCCGCGCGGAAAGCCCAGGATGTCGTCGGCCGCCAGCGCCGGCGGCGCCCGGTGCGGCGCCCGATCGAAGGCGTCGGCGGGCGCGGCGTCGGCGGCCCAGGGGCCGGTCTCGGCCGGCTCGGTGCGCAGGTCGTGGTCGGCCGCGGTGCGGCCGGCAACCGCACGTTCGTCGGCCGTGGGCGCCAGCGCCGCCGCAGTGGCGGGGTCGGAGTCGGTGGCGGTCGACCCGACCGACCCCGCCAAGCTCACCAGCGTGCTCGCCGCGCCGTGCACCAGCGCGCTGTAGCTGCCGATACGCCAGGCCCGACCCAAGTCCTGCGGCGGCGGCAGGGCCTGCGGCAGGCCGCTGCCGTTGGCGGGTGCGGGCAGTGCGGCACGCCAGGCCGCTGGCAACGGCGCCACGGCAATGGCTGCGGGCTCCTCGGGCGCCGTGGGCGTCGCGGTCGGCGCAGTCGTCGCGGCTGCGGCTGTGGCCAGCGCCGCCAGCCCGGCCCACGCCGCATCAATCGCCGCCGGCTCGGGCAGCGGTCGATTGGGCGAACCCCAAGCCTCGGGCGTCAGGCCGTCGCCGGCCACCAGCCAGTTCAGCCCGCTGCCGGCGCTCTCGCGCGTGCTCCAGTGCTTGCCCGCCTTGTTGCGGTAGCTGCCGGCCACCAGGTAGCAGCGGTGCATGGCGCGGGTCAGCGCCACATAGACCAGGCGCATGAACTCGGCCGCGGCTTCCTGCCGGGCCTCGGCCCGGGCGGCGTCGTCGTCGCAGGCCGGGTCCAGACCACCGCGGAAGTCGATCACCGCCGCGCCGGCGTCGTCGTGCCGAGCGGCGCCCTCCAGCCCGTCGCCGGCGAGGCGCAGACGACCGTCCCAAAGGAAGGGGCAGAACACCACCGGGTACTCCAGGCCCTTGCTCTTGTGGATGGTGACGATCTGCACCAGGTTGCGGTCGCTTTCCAGCCGCAGCTGGGTGGCGTCGTCGCCGCTGGCGCCGCCTTCGCGCTGGGCCTGCAGCCCGCGCAGCAGGGCTTCGGGCGACGGGTGCTCGGCAGCGGCCTGGTGCAGGCACTCGCCCAGGTGCAGCAGGTTGGTCAGGCGGCGGGCGCCGTCGGGGGCAGCCAGCAGGCGCTGTGGCGCCGCCTCCTGCTGCAGCCATTGCCGCAGCATGACGCCGACGCCGCGGCTGCGCCACAGGCCCTGGTACTGCACGAAACGCTGCAGCAGGGCCGACAACGCGGGCTCGTCGTCTGCCAGGGCGTCGATCTGCACGGCGTCGTGGCCGAACCAGCGGGTGGCCAGCGCGGCTTTGAGCAGGCCTTCGCGGGCAGGCTCCAGCACGGCGGCCAGCACCCGCTCCAGCTCTTCGGCATCGGGGCTGCTGAAGACGCTGGCCTGCGACAGCTCGACACTGCCCACGCCCAGCCCGGCCAGCACCTGCCGCACCGCGCTGCCCTGGGCATGGGTGCGCACCAGCACCGCGATGTCGCCGGCGCGCAGTGGCCGCGCCCCCAGCGTGACGGTGCCGGCCGCCGCGGCGGTCAGCAGGCGGGCGATCTCGCCGGCACAGACCGCCGCGGCTGCGGCCAGCGCGTCGGCCTTGGGCAAGGGCTGGCCGTGGCGGGTGTCGATGGGCAGTGTCCACACCTGCAGCGCGGCGCGGCGCTCGGTGGCATCGCGCAGCACTGGCTGCGGCCGGGCGCCCTTGGCGACCGCGTGGTAGGCCAGCCCGGGCTGCACGAAGGCCCGCGGGTTGCAGCCGAACAGCCGGTTCAGCGCGGTGATCAGCGGTTGGGTCGAGCGCTGGTTGGCCAGCAGCGTGGTGCGGGCGCTGGCCAGCGCCCGGGCGCGCAGGTAGGTGTGCAGGTCGGCATGGCGGAAGCTGTAGATCGCCTGCTTGGGGTCGCCGACCAGGCACAGCGGCGGTGCGGTGCCGGCCGCCGCGCCGCGAGCAGACCCAGCGGTCTCGCCGATCTCGCCGGCCTGGCCGGCTGGGTCGGCTGGGGCGGCATCGCCGGGATCGACAACATTGTCTGCATGGTCGATCGCGCCGGCGCGGTAGATCGCCTGGAACACCGCGAACTGCAGCGGGTCGGTGTCCTGGAACTCGTCGATCAGCGCGGCCGGAAAGCGCTTGAGCAAGGCTGCGGCCAGCACGGCGCCGTGGTCGTCGGTCAGCCGCTGGTGCAGGTTGAACAGCATGTCGTCGAAGGCGACCACGCGCTGGCTGCGCTTGGCGGCGCGCAGCTGCTCGGCACCGTCGGTCAACAGGCGGCGCAGCAGGCGCAGGCGGGCCAGTGCCAATTCGGTCTGCTGCGCCGTCAGTGCATCGAGCAGCGCCTGCGCCGCATCGAAGAAGGCATGGGCCGGCGGCGCCTGGCCCTTCTTGGCGCGGCTGCCCAGCGTGCTGCTGCCGAACAGCGCCAGCTTGGGCGGCAAGGCGTCGGGCGACGCCGGCGGCACGGCGCTGCCGAGCACGGCCGCCCAGCCGGCCTGCGCGGTGAGCACGCCCTCTTTGCGGTAGCTGGTGGCGTTGAGCCGTCCCAGCCCGGCCAGCAGGCTGTCGGTGATGGTCTCGGATTCGGCCTGCCAGAGCGTGCGGGCCTGGCCGAAGCGGGTGGCGACTGCCGCGGCCGCGGCGCCAGGCGCCACGGCTTCGTCGATGCCGGCCGGCCAGACCAGCTGCGACAGCGGCCGGGCCAGCTGGCGCTGCAGCAGGCGGGCGTAGTGCTCCGGGCTGTCGCCCTGGGCCAGCAGGTGGGCGACCAGCGCCGGGTCGGCCTGCGCGCTGGCGACTTCGCGGCGCCAGAAGTCGTGCACCGCTTCCATGCGCAGCGCGCGGTCGTCCTGCAGCAGCGCCTGCACCAGCGGCAGGCGGGCGGCAAAAGGCGTGTCGGCCAGCGCGCGTTGGCAAAAGCCGTGGATGGTGAAGATCGCCGCCTCGTCGAAGGTCTGCAGCGCTTGCTGCAAGGCCAGCACCGCATCGGCATCGGCCAGGCCCAGGCGGTCTCGCAAGCGGGTCAGCAGCCCGGCGACGAAGGGGTCGGCCGGCGCGCCGTCGGACGGCGCGCCATTGGCAGCCTCGCCGTCGGACGGCGCGCCATTGGCAGCCTCGCCGTCGGCCGGCGCGCCATTGGCAGCCTCGCTTTCGGCCGCCACGCCAGTGGCTGCTGCTTCAGACTGTTCCGTGCCAGCCGCAGCCACGCCAGCCGCAGCCGCGCCACCTGCCGGCGCCGCCTGCAGCCCCGCCAGCAGGTCGACGATGCGTTGGCGGATGCGCTCGCGCAGCTCGGCGGTGGCGGCCTTGGTGAAGGTGACGACCAGGATCTGCTGCACCGTGAGCCGCCGCTCCAGCAGCAGGCGCAGGTAGAGGCCGCAGATGTTCCAGGTCTTGCCGGTGCCGGCCGAGGCTTCGATCAGCCGCATGCCGTCGAGCGGGCTGTTGAAGACGTCGAGCGCTGCGGTGTCGTTCATGAGCGCCCCACGGCCGGCCGCAGCCGGCCGCCCCCCGCGGGGATCAAGGAAAGTGGCAAAGCCACATTTCCTTGAGAGCCGCCAGCCTCGATGCCGCTGCCGAAGCGGGGATCGTCCAGGCACTGCAGCAGCGGCTCGATCACTGCACGCGCGGTCGCCTCGAAGCGGGCCCGGCCGTCGCGCAGCGGGTCGGGCAGGCCGCGCAGTGCCAGGCGGTTGGCCGCGTCGCCTTGCTCGGCAAACGGCCGCCGCGGGCTGATCAGCCAGGCCTGCTGGGCTTTCGACAAGCTGCCGCCCGGCCGCAGCCAGGCCCAGGCGGTGCGCGGAAAGAAGTACAGCGGCGCCACCGAGCCCTCGGCATACAGCCGCACCAGCGTCTGCAGCACCGCCAGTGGGTCGTCGCAGGGGCGAAAGTGGAACGGCCCGTCGCGGCCCTGCCAGGTGGTGACGCCGGCCACGCCGGACGGCGCGCAGGCGCAGAGCGCGACATGGGCTATCCAGGCGGCCAGGTAATCGCCTGCGCTGGCGTCTGCGTAGCGCTGGCGCACCTGGCCGTCGGGCCGCAGGTCGGCCAGCGCGAGATCGACGGTCCATGTGCTGCCGTCGAGGTCGATCTCGAACACCGCCTGGTGCGGTGCCTGCGTGGGCGCGGCAGTGAGCGCGGCCAGCGCCTGCGCATGGCCGCGCAGCAGCGGCAGCTCGCTGTCGATGAACTGCTGGCCGGCCATGCCGATCGGCAGGTCGGTGCAGGCGGTGGCCAGGGCGCGCAGCGCGGTTTCGTCGGCGCCGGCGGCGATCGCCGGCAGCAGCCGCTGGGCCAGCGCCTGGCGGGCCGCAAAGCCGGGCAGGAACGGCTCGTCGTCGGCCAGCGCCTCGTCGGGCCGGCGCAGGCTGAGGCCCAGCCGGCGCTGCAGCAAGTGGCGGCTGGGGTGGCGGAAGAAGCGCTGCAGGTCGTCCAGCGTGAGGCGGCGCGCCTCGGCGGCAAGTGTTGGCAGCGGGCAGGCGAAGAACGGCGGTGCGGGGTCGGTGGCGCGGTCGTCGTCGCTGGCGCTTTCAGCCTCCCGGTCGGCCGAAGGGTCGGCGGCATCCTCGCCGGTTTCGCCGGCCGACCTGACGCTGCCGGCCCGATCCAACGCCGTGCCGAGGCGGGCCACGGCGAGCGAGCCGTCTGCGGCGTTGGTGACGGGATGTGCGGGGGTGCAGGCTGCGCTCACGGCCGGCGCACGGGCGGCGGCGGGTGTCGTCGCCTGTGCCGCCGCCTGTGCCGCCGCCCGTGCCGCAGCCTGTGCCGCCGCTTGTGCCGCCGCCTGCGCCTCCGCCAGCGCCGCGGCGTAGTCGGGCTGGTGGCTGCGCTGGCGCGGGTCGGTGGCGGTGTCGAACAGCGACGGGTCGAAGGCCTGCAGCGGGTGCTCGACCACCAGCCGGCTGCGTGAGCGCGCCGGCGTGGCGTCCAGTGCCGGCAGCAGCGTGTCCAGCAACTCGGCCACCAGCACCGACGGCGGCAGCGGCGCGTTGTCGCGCACGCTGCGCCCGGTGTAGCTGAGGTGCAGCCGGTCGCGTGCGGCCAGCAGCAGGTCGAGCAGCCCGTTGCGTTCGTCGCTGCGGCGTTGGCGGTCGCCCGGCTGGGGGGCCGCGGCCATCAGGTCGAACTCGGCTGGGCGTTGCGCGCTCGGAAACTCGCCATCGTTGAGCCCCAGCACGCAGACCACCCGGTACGGCAGGCCGCGCAGCGGGCTCATCGACGAGAAGGTGACCCGGCCGGTGGGCACGCCGCCCCGCGCCGGGTCGTCCAGCACCTGGGCCAGCGCCTGACGCACCACGTCGGCCGGCAGCGGCAGGTTCAAAGCGGCTTGTTGCCACTGGCCGGCCAGGGTGCCGATGGCGGCGCGCAGCTCGGCCAGGTCATCCGCTTCAGCGGGGTCGGCCAGCAGCAGGCTGTCGACCAGACCGGCCAGCAACGTGGTCCAGTCGGTCGGCAGCATCGGCCGGGCCAGCCGGGCCTGCAGCCGCGCCAGCAGGTCGGCAAAGCGCCAAAGCGCGCCCAGCGCCAGCGCGGCCGTGCCTTCGGCGGCGCCGGCGCTCAGCAGGCCGTGCAAGGGCATCGTGGGCAGGGCGGAGGGGTCGACAGCGGCCGAGGGCAGGGCGTAGCCCAGGTACAGCCGATCCAGCCCGTCAGCCAGGCTGTAGCGGGCATCGGCCGGCAGGCCCAGCGCGGCGCGGTGATCGGCATCCAGCGCCCAGTGCACGCCGCTGTCCTGCAGCCAGCGGTGCAGCCGGGCCAGTGCCTCGTCGTCCAGCCCGAAGCGGCGCGCCACCACCGGTTGCTGCAGCAGGCCGAACACCGCGCTGACGGGCGCCCGCGAGCCGGCCAGCGCCAGCGCGTCCAGCAGCGCACGGGCCGGCGCGTTGACCTGGCTGACCGCCTGGCCGGTGAGGGTGAACGGGATCGCCCGCTCGCGCGGCGCGGTGCCGAACACGCTGTCGATCAGCGGCGCGCCGGCTTCCAGGTCGGGCATCACCACCAGGATCTCGCCCGGAGCGGGTGCGTCGGGTGCGGCCAGCAGGCTCAGCAAGGTGTCCTGCAACACCTCCAGCTCGCGGGTCAGTGAATGGCAGACATGGACCTCGATGCTGCGGTCGTCGTCGGGCAGCGCGATGCTGCGGGGTGCCAGTTCGGTCAGGTCGAGGATGGCGTTGTGCAGCGCCGCCAGCCGGTGACCGCCGGGGTGCGGCGTGTAGTGCTCGTCGTCGATCACTGCATCGCCGCAGCTGTCGATCAGGCCGCTCAGCTGGGCTTGCGCCTGCTGGCCCCAGCCGGCCAGCAGGCGGTTGCCGACCTCGTGGTGGGCCGCGCGGCCACGGGCGGCCAGGTGGGCCAGGCGGCGCGGGTCGACGACCTCGAACCAATACTGCTGACAGGGGTTCAGCGCGTAGACATGCAGGTCGATCCAACGGCCCAGTTGCTGCAGCAGCGCCAGGTGCACCGGCGCGATGCTGGGCAGGCAGAAGACATGCGCGGTGGCGGGCAGGCCGGCCCCGGGCGGCAGCACCGTGCCGGGCGGCAGCACGGGGCCCAGCGGGTTGAGCAGGCGATCGACATCGGGCGCGGGCGACAACTCGGCCGCCAGGCGCCGCCACAGCGCGGCCTGCCAGGCTTCGTCGGCCGAGGAGGGGCCTGCGGGCAGGGCCAGCCGGTGCGCCGACCAGGCCGCCAGCCACTGCGGCCGGTAAGTGCTGTACTGGTCGAGCAGGCCGGCCAGGCGCTGGGCGAGGTCGAAGCGCGTCACCGCGTCGGCCTGGGCGACGTAGGCGTTCAGACGCGGCTGGGCAGCCACCCAGTGGGCGTCGGCCAGCGCCGCGAACACCCGCCAGGCCAGCGGCTCGGATTGCAGCGGCGGCGCGGCCAGCGCCGGTGTGCCGGTGATCGCGCTGCGCACCCGGGCGGCCTGCTGCCACAGCCACTGCGCTAGGTAGGAAAACCGCACCTGGGCACAGACGCCGTGCTGCTGTGCCAGCAGCAGGGTGAGCCGCCGGCGCACCGCGGCGCTGGGCACGATCACCTCGTCGGCGGTGAAGGGCGAGCCGCCGGCCTGGCCCAGCGCCGCGGTGAGCAGCGCCTCCAGCGATTCGGGGCGGTTGGCGAAGTGGATTGTCAGCATGGTGGGCAGGCAGGCGGCGATTGTGCGGGTGGCACCAGACCGCCACGGCAAAATCAGGCCCTTGCCCCCGATCTGGAGAACCCCGTGACCCTGGCGCCGCTGCGCGACTTCATCACCGCTGCCACCCGCGAGATGGCCCATGACCACCGGCCCGAGGACCAGCGGCTGGCCTTGCTGCGCGACCCCCTGGCCCGCCTGGTGTCGCGCGACGACTGGCTGCCTGAAGAATTGGCCCGGCCGCACCCGGAGTTCTACCGCCAGTACCTGTTGCATGCCGACCCGCTGGAGCGGTTTTCGGTGGTCAGCTTCGTCTGGGGCCCCGGGCAGCGCACGCCGGTGCACGACCACACCGTGTGGGGCCTGATCGGCATGCTGCGCGGCGAGGAGACGGCGCAGGCGTTCGGCTTCGATGCCGACGGCCGGCTGCAGGCGCAAGGCGCGGCGGTGACGCTGAAACCGGGCCAGGTGGAGGCCGTGTCACCCACGCTGGGCGACGTGCACCAGGTGGCCAACGCTTTGGCCGACCGCACGTCGATCAGCATCCACGTCTACGGCGCCAACATCGGCGCGGTGCAGCGCTGGGTCTATGCGCCCGACGGCACGCGCAAGCCCTTTGTCTCGGGCTACGCCAACGCCTGGCTGCCCAACCTGTGGGACCGTTCCAAGGAAGCCGTCCGATGACCGTGCCATTGCCCCACATCAGCCCCGAGGCAGTGCGCGACGCGCTGCGCCAGAAGCGCGAGATCGCGCTGATCGACGTGCGCGAGGAAGACCCCTATGCGCAGGCCCATCCGCTGTTCGCGGTGCAGCTGTCGGCCGGCCGCATCGAGCTCGACGCGCCTTGGCGCTTGCCGCGGCGCGACGTGACCCTCGCCGTCTACGACGACGGCGAGGGCCTGGCCGAACCGGCGGCACGCCGGCTGCAGGCGCTGGGCTACACCCAGGTGCACCTGTTGGGCGACGCGCTGGCGCATGACCTGGCACCCGGCAGCCAAAGCGGTCTGGCCGCCTGGCGGGGTGTCGAAGGGGCGCGTGTCGAAGGGTCGGGCGTCGAAGGGTCGGGCGGGGGCGAACTCTTCCGCGACGTCAACGTGCCCAGCAAGGCCTTCGGTGAGCTGGTCGAGCATGAGCGTCACACGCCGTCGCTGCCGGCCGAGGCCGTCCAGGCGCTGATCGAGGGCGGCGCCAACCTGGTGGTGCTGGATGTGCGTCGCTTCGACGAGTACCAGACCATGAGCATCCCCGGCGGCACCAGCGTGCCGGGCGCCGAGCTGCTGCTGCACCTGCGCGACCTGGCGCCCGACCCGACCACCCAGGTGATCGTCAACTGCGCCGGCCGCACCCGCAGCATCATCGGCACGCAGAGCCTGGTCAACGCCGGCATCCCCAACCCGGTGGCGGCGCTGCGCAACGGCACCATCGGCTGGACGCTGGCCGGCTTCACGCTGGACCAGGGCGCCCAGCGCCGCTTCGGCCCGGCCAGCGAAGCAGCGCGCGCGCCGGCCCGGGCGGCGGCCCAGAGACTGGCCGACCGTGCCGGCGCGGTGCGGCTCAATGCCGCGGGGCTGGCGGCCTGGCGGGCCGACCCCACGCGCACGCTGTACTGCTGGGACGTGCGCACGCCCGAGGAATACGCCGCCGGCCACCGGCCGGGCTTCGGCAGCGCGCCGGGCGGGCAGCTGGTGCAGGAGACCGACGTCTGCGCCGCCGTGCGCGGTGCGCGCATCGTGCTGGCCGACAGCGGTTCGGCGACCGACGGCGTACGCGCGGCGATGACCGCGCACTGGCTGGCGCAGATGGGCTGGGAGGTGGCCTGGATGGCTGACGCACCGGCCGACGCACGGGACGACGCACCACCGGACGCATCACAGAGCGCACCACCCGACGCACCGCCCGCCGGCCTGGCCACCGGGCCCTGGCAGCCACCCGGCACGACAGCGCCGCGGGTGCCGCAGGTTTCGCCCGCCGAACTGGCCGACGCGCTGCAGCGGGGCGACACCTTGCTGCTGGACGTGGCGACCAGCGCCACCCATGTCAAGGGCCACATACCGGGCGCGCGTTGGGTCCTGCGGGCGCAGCTGCCGCAACTGCCGCAGCTGCTGGCGTTGGCGCAGTGGCTGCCGGGGGGGGGCGCGGGACCAGCGGCAAAATCGGCGTTGCCGGTGCCGGTGCCGGTGCCGGTGCCGGTGGCGGTGCCGGAGCCCGTGCCTGTGCCTGCTACCAGGCGCATCGTCGTCACCGGCGGCGCGGGCGCCGTGGCGCAAGCCCTGGCCTGCTTTGCCGCGGCTGACCTGGCGGCGCTGACCGGCCAGCCGGTCGCCGTGCTCGCCGGCGGCACCGCCGCCTGGGCGGCAGAAGGCCGGCCGCTGGCCAGCGGCGAGGGTGGTGTGCTGAGCCCGCGCATCGACCGCTACCGCCGGCCCTACGAGGGCACCGACGCACCGCGGGCGGCGATGCAGGCTTACCTGGACTGGGAGTTCGGCCTGGTCGCGCAACTGGCGCGCGACGGCAGCCACGGCTTCAAGGTGCTGGCTGCGGCGGCTTGACGGGTCAGCGCTGCGAGCCCGGCCCCGTGCAAGGCGTCGCTGCAAGGGCAGCGGCAACCGCAGCGAGGGTTGTGGCCGCGCCAGCCGCTGCCGCTACAACTCGGCCGAGCACTTCACGCCCGTCAGCACGTCGCCCTTGGGATTAGGGATTTCCAGCCGGATGCCGAAGGTGCCGCTGCCCGAGTCGATCACCGGGTCGACCACCCGCACGACGGCCTTGTAGCTGCCGGCAAACGGCGGCTCGGGCTTGATGGTGACGATGTCGCCAACGCGGGTCTTGCCGAAGCGTGCGGCCGGCAAGACCACCTCCACCCGCACCGGGTCGGTCTGCGCCAGCTTGAGCACGGCCGTGCCGGTGTCGCCGCTCTGCGCCAGTTCGCCGGGCTGCTGCAGGCGCTCGGTGACCACGCCGTTGACCGGGCTGGTGATGGTGCGGCGGTTGAGTTCGGCCGTCATCCGCAGCAGGTCGAGCCGGGCGACTTCGCGGTTGTCGGTGGCTGCTATCAGGTCGGCGGTGGCAATGCGCATCTCGGCTTCGGCGTCGTCGCGGTCTTGTGCCGAGACATAGTTCTGCTGGCGCAACTCTTCGCGCCGCTGCAGTTTCAGCTTGGCATGGGTCAACCGGGCCTCGGCCGATTTGACCGTGCCCTCCATCACCGCGCGGTAGCGGGCGCCGGCCATCGCGGCCAGTTCGACCGAGGATTCCAGCTGCACCAGCGGCTGGCCTTTGCGCACCGGCGTGCCGCGGTCGACCAGCACGGTGGCGATGGTGGCGGTGATCGGGCTGCGCAGCGAGATGCGGGCCCAGGGCTCCATCAGGCACAGGCTGGTGGCGGGCGTGGCGGCGAAGGCGGGCCCGGCGACCAGCACCAGTGCGGTCACGCGGACGAGGCGGCGGCGCAGGGCGGCAGCGCCGGCAAGCAGATGCAGGGGCGGCAGGCGCAGGGCCGGCAGGGGCAGGGCCGGCAGGGGCAGGGCCGGCAGGGCCGGCAGGGGAAGGCTCAGTTTTTTCCGGAGAAGCACAGCAGGGTCTCGATCTGTTGGTCGTGTTTCATCGCCGCGGCGCGGGTGCGGGCGTGGATCAACTCGGCCCGCCGCTGGGCCGTGCGGCGCAGCGCGTCGATCACCCGGCGGTGGCTGCCGCCCGCGCCCAGCCGCTGCGCCAGGGCCAGCGCACCGGGCGCATGGTGCCTGAAGACGGCGTCCTGCAGGCTGACGATGGCCTCGACGCTGCCCGGGTCGCCCTGGCGCGCGGCGCGGCCGAACAACTGGCGGTCGACCCGTGCCGATTCATGGAACTCGCTGAGGATCACATGCAGCCCGCCCAGCGCCTTGACCTCGGGCGGCGGCTTGATGTCGGTGCCGCGGCCGGCCATGTTCGTGGCCACCGTCACCGTGCCGGGCTCGCCGGCGGCGCGCACCAGCGCGGCCTCGTCGGCATCCTGCCGGGCATTGAGCACGCGGTGGGCCACGCCCTGGGCGGTCAGCACCGCCGACAACCGCTCGGACGCCTCGACCGACCGGGTGCCCACCAGCACCGCCCGGCCGGCATCGGCCAGGCCGCGCGCGCGCGCGGCGATGGCCAGCCACTTGGCGGCCTCGGTCGGCAGGCAGCGGGTGGCGCTGTGGTGGCGCTGCGATGGCCGGTGGCTGGGGATGACCACGGTTTCGAGCCCGTAGACGCGCCAGAGCTCGCAACGCACCTCTTGCGCGGTGCCGGTCATGCCCGACAGCCGCAGGTAGCGGCGGAAGAAGCGTTGGTAGGTGATGCGCGCCAGCGTGCGGGTGGCGTCGGAATAGGCACAGCCCTCCTTGCACTCGACCATCTGGTGCAGCGCCTGTTCCCAGACCCGGCCGGGCAGCGCGCGGCCGGTCTGCTCGTCGACGATCTGCACCTCGTCGTCGCGCACGATGTAATGCTGGTCGCGGTGGAACAGGTGCAGCGCGCGCAGCGCCTGCGAGGCCAGCTGCTCGCGCGCGGTGCGCACCGTCCACTCGCGGCCCAGCCCCAGACAGTGTTCGGTCAGCCACCGGCGGCCGTTGGGTGTTAGCAGCAGCTCGCGGTGGGCATGGCGCAGCAGGAAGTGCTCGCCCTCGCGCAGCTGGCGGGCCAGCGCCAGGGCTTCGACGTAAAGCTGGCCGTCGGGCGCGGCGCCGGCCTTCTCCGACAGGATCAGCGGCGTGCGGGCCTCGTCGATGAAGATGCTGTCGGCCTCGTCGATGATGGCGAAGTGCAGGCCGCGCAGCAGCAGCGGCGCGGCGCTGGCGCCCAGCAGGCCGCCCAGGGTCTGCCGCGCCTGGCTGGATTCGGGGCCGACCGCGGCACGGTCCTTGAGGTAGTCGAACACCAGCTCCTTGCCGGTGCAGTAGGTGACGTGGCAGGCGTAGGCGGCGCGCCGGTGTGCCAGATCGAGGCCGCTGACGATGGTGCCCACGCGCAAGCCCAGGCAATCGAACAGCGGGCGCATCTCGTCGGCGTCGCGCTCGGCCAGGTAGTCGTTGACGGTGGCCACGTGCACCGGCACGCCGGCGCTGGCCATCAAGGCAGCAGCGATGGCCGCGGTCAGGGTCTTGCCTTCGCCGGTCTGCATCTCGGCCAGCAGGCCGGCAGCCAGCGCGGCCGCGCCCATCAGCTGGGCCTCGTAGGGCTCCATGCCCAGCGTGCGGCGAGCCAGTTCGCGCACCAGCGCCAGGCCTTCGGCCAGCGCGGTGGCCTGCTGCCCGCGGTCGATCTGCCCCGGCTGGCCGCCTTGCCAGACCTGGCGCGCCAGTGCGGGCAAGCGGTCCCGCAGCGCGGCGTCGTCCAGCGACTGGGCGCCTGCGCGCTGTGCCGCGGCGGCCGTGGCGATGCGCCGCAGCCAGCCGATGCGCGGCTGCACGCGGTGGCGCAACGGGCCCAGCCGGGCGCGCAGCCAGTCGTCGACCGGCCGCTCGCGGGCTTCGGGCCGTTGCGGGTAGACGCTGCGCGCCACCGTGCTGCGCGCCTCGCTGGCCCGGCCGGGCAGCGGCATGGTGGAGCCGGGCTTCATGATCGGGCGCCGGTCACAGCTCGAACTGCGACAGCAGCTGGGTGCGCAGCCGGCGCAGCCAGCGCCAGGCGATCGGCTCGGCCGCATGCTCGAAGCTGACCTGGGCATGGCTGCCCAAGGGTACCGGCCGGGCGTCGCGCAGTGCCGGCACCTCCAGCTCGAACTCGAACATCGTCTGCAGCGCCTGGCTGCCGTCGGTCTCGCGCGGATCGGTCACCACCGCGCCGCCGCCCTGCTGGCCCAGCGCCGGGCTGGGCAGGGACTTGCTGGCCTGCGGCACCGCACGCACCAGCCGCGCCGGCAGCGGTTGGCCGCTGTGCTGGGGCAGCAGCACCTCGACCGCGCGGGTGCCCTGGCGCACCTGCTCGGCCTCGGCCTGCGTCACGACCACCCGCACCAGCGGCACCTGGTCACCCAGCACATGGCCGACGCGTTCGCCCTTGCGCAGGTAGCGGCCGGGCAGGTCTTCGGGCTGGTCGATCACCAGCCGGCCGGCGGTGGCCGGACGCAACTGGCGCTGGGCGAGTTCGTCCTCCAGCCGGTCCAGGGTGGCCTGCTCGCGCTGCAGTTCGTCCTGCATGCGGCCGGCCTCGGCCGGCCTGGACCAGGCCGCGTCGAGCCGGGCCTGCTGCTGATCGACCCGGGCCTGCTGCTCTTTCAACCGGGCGACCTGTGCCGGGTCGTGGGTTTCCAGCACCGGCTGGCCGGCGGCCACCGCGCTGCCGGGCGCGGCCAGCACCCGCAGCACGAAGCCGTCGGCGCCAGCGCGCAGCAGCGCGTTGTCGGGCAGGCCGACGATGCCTTCCGCTGGTGTGTGGTAAGGCATCGGCAGGGCGAACAGCAGCGCGCCCAGCAGCGCGGCGGCCGTGCCCAGCGCGCCCCACACCCGACCGGCACGGGAGGTGAACTGGGTCTGCGTCGTCAGCGCCTTCAGCCCCTTCCAGAGCGGCAACAACAACACGGTGAGCAGCGACCAGGCCGCCAGCAGCACGCCGACAAAGAAATAGTGCTGGGCGACGAACCAGGCAATGCCGAAGCTGACGAACAGGCGGTAGACCATGGCCAGCGGCGCGTAGCCGACGAACCAGCGCCGCTCAGCCGGTGTGCCGTGTGGCGGCGTGGCCGACGTCACGCCCAGCGCGTGGCGCGAGATCAGGTGGAGCCACCAGCTGTTCGAGCGCTGGCCCAGGTTGGGGATCTCGATGGCGTCGGCCAGGATGAAATAGCCGTCGTAGCGCAGCAGCGGGTTGGCGTTGAACAGCACCGTGCTGACACCGCCCACCACCATCAGGTTGTAGGCCAGCGCGCGCGCCACGCCGGGCTCGAGTGCCAGCCAGGCAAAAAAGGCCAGCGCAGCGATCCAGACCTCGGCCACCATGCCGGCGGCGCCCACCAGCATGCGCTGGTATTTGTCGGCATAGGCGTTGGCCGCCGACGCGTCGACATACGGCACGGGGTAGAACAGCAGCAGCATCAGGCCCATCTCGTGCACCTCGCCGCCGCGCAGCCGCACCGCCAGGCCATGCGCCATCTCGTGGCCCAGCTTCAGCAGCGGGAAGCTGATGGCCAGCACCCACAGGTTGTCGGCGGCCAGCAGCTGGTCGCCGAAGTTGTCGCTCAGCTCGGCCCAGCGCGGCGGCAGCAGCAGCAGCGCCGGCAGCACCACCGCCAGCCAGCCCAGCACCAGGGCCCAGTTGGGCAGCGGCCGGACCCAGCGGGCCAGGTGTTGCAGCACGAGGTCGGGATCCCACAGCGGAAAGCGCAGCGACAGCGGGTTGAGCACCCGGCTCATGAAGCGCTGGCGCTTGTGTTTTTCGCCGCGCTGGAACAGCTCGGCGACGTCGGGCGTGGTGTCCAGGCTCAGCAGGTCGGCGGCGTTCAGCTGGCCCAGCAGGTGCACGATCTCGTCCTGGGTCGGCGTGTCGTCCTGCAGGTCGGTCAGCAGTTCGTCCCAGATGGCCTGCAGGCTGTGCAGGCCGTCGAGCCGCTTGAGCACCCGCCAAGCCGCCGGGTTGAAGCGGTGCTGGCGGCCGGCCACCCGGTCTTCGACCGCGTACCAGACCCGGCCGCGGTAGACATGGCGGTGCACCCGCACATGGCCGCGCAGCCGCGGCGACAGCGCCGCGATGCGAAACCACTGGCCCGAGTCGAGCGCGCTGCTCACGACGATCCCCCGCCACGCGCCCGGCGTGACACCTTGCGCGTCATCGGCCTGCCGATCAAGGCCGCCAGGCCCAGGCGGTGAAGCGCAGCCAGTCGACCCAGCGGTGGGTCCAGACCCACAGCAGGCTCTCGCGGCCGGCGTCGACCTTGGCCACGCCTTCCATGCCCGGGCGCAGCGGCGCGGTCTTCTCGGCGAGTTCAGCTTCCACGCGGAAAAAATTGCGGCCCGCCTCGGCCACCGCCACCGAGGTGATGCGCTTGACCGTGAAGGCCTGCGCCTGGCCTGGCAGGCTGGCCAGCACCAGTTCACCGCGCTGGCCGGGCTGCACCCGGGCGATGTCGCGCTCGTCGATCTTCAGGATCACCCGCCAGGCATCGAGCGGCGCCAGTTCGAACAGCAGCTTGCCGACCTCGACCGGCGAACCCAGCTGCTGCGACAGATCACCGCGCACCACCACGCCATCGAAGGGCGCGACGATGTCGGTGCGCGCCAGCCGGTCTTGCGCCAGTTCGAGCATGGCGCCGGCCTGTGCCGCCTGGGCCGAGGCCAGCCGCTGGTCGACCCGGTTGCCCGTGGCCAGGGCTTCGCGTTCCTTGCGCAGCGCGACCTCGCGCTCGGCCTCCCAGCGGGCTTTTTCGAGCTGCAGGTCCTTGTCGTCCAGCCGGGCCAGCACCTGGCCGCGCTGCACGGTGTCGCCGGCGCGCACCCGCGCATCGCGGATGAAACCGGCAAATGGCGCCACCGCGGCGCGTTGCACCTCGCCTTCGACCACCGACGGCGCGCTGATGCGGTAGGTGACCGGCAGCACCGCGGCCACCACCAGCAGCAGCGCGGCGGCCGCCAAGCCCAGCTTGAGGCCGGGACGCGAGGCATCGGTGAGGGACTGGGTGGTGGCGGCCAGCCGTTCGCGGCCGTGGGCCCACAGGCTGCGCGTGGCGTGCTGCTTGAGCGCCAGCAACGGCGCCAGCAGCAACGCCTGGGCTTCCAGCGAGGCCAGGTCGTCGGCGCTGAAGGGTTGCGGGCGTTCGATCAGCAGGGCGCCGACCGCATGCTCGTGCACCTGCAGCAGCACCACGGCCAGGGCGGCGGCCCCGGCCTCGCGGGCATAGGCCAGCGGCGGCGTCACCGCGGTGGCGCCGGTGAAGTCAGCGCTGTGCAGCACCAGGCTGCGGCGTTCGTCCAGCGCCTCGTTCATCGCCTGCTCGGCCAACAGCACCAGCGCTGAACGTTCGTCGTGCCAGGCGGTGTTGGAACGGGCTTTCAGCGCCAACTGGGCGCCATCGCGCCAGCCCAGCTGCACCAGCGTGGCCTGGTGGCGCTGCGCCAGACCGTTGACGGCGGCCAGCGCCGCTTGGTCGAAGTGGTCGTGCGACAGCGTGGCCAGCGTCAGATCGAACATCGCTCGGGATCGCTGCAGGTGTTTCTCGGCCTGGCCCTGCTGGCCGCCCGTCAGCGCGGCCACCAGCCAGCCCAGCCCCCACTGCATGGCGGCGGCGGCGTGCTCGGCCTCGGCGGCCGGGCCGGCGGCCAGTTCCACACAGACGGCCAACCGCACGCGGCCCTCCAGCACCGCGGGCTGCACCAGTATCCACGGCTGGCCGGGGCGCTGCACGTCGGCCTGCAGCAATGCCAAGCCGGTGGCGCCGGCCTGGGTGATCCAGGGCGACAGGTGCTGCAGGCTTTGCCCCAGAGGCAGACTGGCCACCGCGTGCAGCGTGCCGCGGCCGTCGTCGACCAACACCACGGCGCGCTCGGGCCGGGGCAACTGCGGCCACAACCAAGCCAGCCAGGCCTCGGCCATCGCACCGCGGGCGGGCTGGGCCAGCAGCGCGGCCCATTCGGGCTGGACGGGCGCGGCCAGCCCGATGCCGACGTCGTCGCGCAGGTTCATTCAGTGTCCGGACGGGTGTGCGACCAAGGTGTGCATCGCCGCATCATCGGTCAGGTCACCACCCGGTAGAGCACGCCCTGGGTGGAGCTGATCCAGAGTTTGCCGTCGGGTGCGAAGGCGAGGCCGGAGATCTCGTTCTGGTCCAGGCCCTGGGTGGTGAGGGAGAGGCGGCGCACCTCGGTGCCGGCGCGGGTCAGTT
>JBBQVF010000016.1:0-47138 GCA_038211805.1 Burkholderiales bacterium
GCTCGAACCACAGCGGCTGAGACCGCTGCGACGCTCGCACCAATGCGTGTTCGGTCATTTCGGCGCTGCCGTTCACCTTGTAGCGCAAGATCGTTTCTCCGCGAACAACGGGCGCCGCCAGGCGCTTGGGATGCTCCTAGGCGGCGGGCGTCATGCCAGGCGCAGCACCTTCTGCAGACCGTCCACCGCCTTGCCCTTGCGTGCGCGCTTGCCCACGTGGGCGGCCAGCGCAGTGTTCTTCAGCAGCTCTTCCTTGGGCTTGCCGCCACGGCCACTGCCCTGCACGGTGAGGCTGTCGGCCAGCGGCGCCACCGACAGCAGCGGCGCCTTGGCATCCACGTCCATCAGCGTCAGGCCACGGCCACCGTTGGGCTGCCGCTTCAGCTCGTCGAGCGGGAACACCAGCAAGCGGCCATCGGCCGACAGGCAGCCCACCTGGCGGTGTGCCGGCAGCACCAGCCGCGGCGGCAGCAGTTGCTCGCCGTCGTCCAGCGTGAGGAAGGCCTTGCCGCCCTTGTTGCGGCCGTGCATGTCACCGGCCTGGGCCAGCAGGCCGTAGCCAGCACTGTTGGCCAGCAGCAAGGTGGTGGCCGCCGCCCCGGCAAAGTAATGCACCGGCTGGGTGCCGGGCTCCAGGTCGATCAGGCTGGTGACCGGCACGCCGTCACCCCGCCCGCCCGGCAGGCTGCTGACCGACACCGAATACACCCGCCCCGAGCCCTTGGCCGCGCTGCCGAAGACCAGCAGCGTGTCGACGCTGCGGGCGTTGAAGGTGGCCAGCAACGCATCACCCGCCTTGAACTGCAGCGCCGCCGGGTCGACCTCGTGGCCCTTCAGCGCCCGCGCCCAGCCCTTGGCGCTGACGACGACCGTCACCGGCTCGTCGACCACCCGGATCTCGGCGGTGGCGCGCTTCTCGGCCTGGATCAGCGTGCGCCGATCGTCGCCGTGGACCTTGGTGTCGGCCTCGATCTCGCGGATCAGCAGCCGGCGCAGCGTGGCCGGGCTGGCCAGGATCTCGTCGAGCTTGCCCTGCTCCTCGCGCAGGCTTTTCAGTTCTTGCTCGATCCGAAAAGCCTCCAGCCGCGCCAGCTGGCGCAACCGGATCTCGAGGATGTCCTCGGCCTGCCGATCGCTCAAGTTGAAGCGCTCGATCAGCGCCGGCTTGGGCTCGTCGGCATTGCGGATGATGCGGATCACTTCGTCGATGTTCAGCAGCACCAGCGCGCGGCCTTCCAGCACGTGGATGCGGGCCAGCACCCGGTCCAGCCGGTGCTGCGAGCGCCGTGCCACCGTCGCCTGGCGGAAATCGATCCACTCGGCCAGCATCTGGCGCAGGCATTTCTGCGTCGGTCGGCCGTCGCGGCCCACCATCGTCAGGTTGATCGGCGCGCTGGTTTCCAGGCTGGTGTGGGCCAGCAGCTGGGTGATCAGTTCGGCCTGCCCGACCGTGCGGGTCTTGGGCTCGAAGACCAGACGCACCGCATCCTGCTTGCCCGATTCGTCGCGCACCGCATCCAGCACCGCCAGGATGCTGGCTTTGAGCTGCACCTGGTCGGGGCTCAGCGCCTTCTTGCCGGCCTTGACCTTGGGGTTGGTCAGCTCCTCGATCTCCTCGAGCACCTTTTGGCTGCTGACACCCGGTGGCAATTCGGTGACCACCAGGTTCCACTGGCCACGCGCCAGGTCCTCGATCTTCCAGCGGGCGCGCACCTTCAGGCTGCCGCGGCCGGTGGCGTAGGCGTCGCGGATGTCGGCGGCGGGGCTGATGATCTGGCCGCCGCCGGGGTAGTCGGGACCGGGGATCAGCGCGTACAGCTCGTCGTCGCTCAACGACTCGTTCTTGATCAGCGCGATGGCCGCGGCCTACACCTCGCGCAGGTTGTGGCTGGGGATCTCGGTGGCCAGGCCCACGGCGATGCCCGACGCCCCGTTGAGCAGCGCAAACGGCAGGCGCGCCGGCAACTGCTTCGGCTCTTCGGTCGAGCCGTCGTAGTTGGGGATGAAATCGACCGTGCCCTCGTCGATCTCGTCCATCAGCAGCCGGGCGATCGGGCTCAGCCGCGCCTCGGTGTAACGCATCGCCGCGGCGCCATCGCCATCGCGGCTGCCGAAATTGCCCTGGCCGTCGATCAGCGGGTAACGCAGCGCAAAGTCTTGCGCCATGCGCACCAGCGCGTCGTAGGCGGCCTGGTCGCTGTGCGGGTGGAAGCGGCCCAGCACGTCGCCGACCACCCGGGCGCTCTTCACCGGCTTGGGAATGCCCCCGGCGCCCGGCCCGGTGTGGCCCAGGCCCATGCGCTGCATCGAATAGAGGATGCGCCGCTGCACCGGCTTGGCGCCGTCGCAAACATCTGGCAGCGCCCGGCCCTTGACGACGCTGAGCGCGTATTCCAGGTAGGCACGCTCGGCGTAGTGGGCCAGCGTGATCGCGTCGGGGCGCGCGTCGGGCGGCGGCGGCGGGGGCGGGGGCGGGGGCGGATCGGGCAGCAGGGACAGTTGATCGGGCATCGGGAGGTGGGTTCGGCCAGGCGAGCGGGGGGCCATTTTGCCCATCGGCCGTTTGAGGCGGCGCTCAGCGCCCGCGCCGCGTCAGACCAGGATGACCAGGTTGGAGTAAGGCGACAGCGCAGCGTCGTGGGTCAGCAGGTGCAAGGGCTCTGTCATGGCCTGAACGACCAGCATGCGGTCGAACGGATCGCGGTGCAGCATCGGCAAACCATGCAGGGCCCGCGCATGCGCCCAACTCAGCGGCAGTGGCTGCACACCAGCGGCAAGCAGTTGCGATTCAAGCCGCGCCGGGTCCAGCGGCAGCTTGCCGATGGCCACTTTGATGGTGGCTTCCCAGATCGACACGCTGCTGACGAACACCGCATCGGCGCTGTTGATCAGGCGCCGTGCCTCAGCCGACAACTCGGGCGCATCGCGCACCAGCCAGAGTGCGATGTGGGTGTCGAGCAGCAGTTTCACGGCAAGGGTGGCGCATCGGGATCGCGGCCCTCGAACGCGGCGAGCAGATCGTCCGGCAAAGGCGCATCAAAATCGTCGGCCTCGATGAACTCGCCTTTCATCAAGCCGAACACGATCTTGGGCTTGGCCGGTGCGTCCAACGGCACCAGCTTGGCCAGCGGCGTGCCATTCTTGGCGATCACGATGGTCTCGCCCTGGTGGGCCTGCTCCACCAGCTCGGACAAGCGGGTCTTGGCTTCATAGATGTTGACTTGCATGGTGCTGCCTCGTTGTTGACCACAACTTGACCATTGTTGGTCAAGATTGTAGTGCGATGAAGCGTCCAACCAGGACGGGCCACCGCCTACTTGGGAAACATCTGCCGCAGCTTCAGCTTCCAGAACTTGCCGGTGGAGGTGCGCGGCACGGCCGCGATCACCTCGTAGCGATCGGGCAGTTGCCATTTGACGAAGCCGCGCGCCAGCAGCAGCGCGTTCAGCGCGGCGGCGTCCACCGTCTGGCCGGGTTTCAGCACGATGCAGGCCAGCGGCCGCTCGCTCCACTTTTCATCCGGGATGGCGATCAGCGCGGCTTCGGCCACTGCCGGGTGGCTCATCAGCGCGTTCTCGACGTCGACGCTGCTGATCCACTCGCCGCCGCTCTTGATCAGGTCTTTGGTGCGGTCGGTGATGCGCACGAAGCCCAGCTCGTCCATCGTCGCCACGTCGCCGGTGCGCAGCCAGGTGTTGCCCAGTTCGTCCGCGGTGAACTTGTCCTCGCTCACCGGCACCTCGTGGTAGCTGCCGGTGATGAACGGGCCGCGCACCTGGATCTCGCCCATGGTCTGGCCGTCCCAGGGCGCGATGCTGCCGTCTTCTGACTTCAGCCGCAACTCGACCAGCGGCGCCACCGTGCCGGCCATCGCGGCGCGGCGGTAGCGCTCGTCGGGCGTGGCGTCTTTCAGTTCGGCGCGCGGGTAGCTGATGGTGGCGATCGGCGAGGTCTCGGTCATGCCCCAACCCTGCATGATCCAGATGCCGTGCTGGTCGAAGGCCCGCACCAGCGATTCGGGCACGGCCGCGCCACCCACCAGCGAGCGCATGCCCGCCGGCAGCTTCCAGCGGCCCGGCGTCTCGGCTTGGGCCCGCTCGTAGGTCTGGATCAGACTCATCCAGATCGTCGGCACGCCCAGCGACAAGGTGGGCGGCTCGGCCTGCATCAGGTCGAGCAGGTCGTCGGGGTGCAGGTGCGGGCCCGGGAACACCAGCTTGGCGCCCATCATCACCGCGCCGTACGGCATGCCCCAGCTGTTGGCATGGAACATCGGCGTCACCGGCATCACCACGTCGCTGCCCTTCAGGCCCCAGTGGTCGCCCAGGCAGCCCACCAGCGTGTGCAGCACGGTGGAACGGTGCGAATACGCCACGCCCTTGGGCCGGCCGGTGGTGCCGCTGGTGTAGCAGATGGCGATCGGGTCGTTTTCGTCGTGCGGCTCGGGCGTGAAGCCGGCGGCGTCGCCACCGGCGATGAAGGCTTCGTAGTCGACCAGGTCATCGGGCACCGCCGCCCCCGAGAATGGGAAGACCAGCACCCGCTCGAACTTGTACAGCCTGGCCACCTGCCGGTACAGCGGCAGCAGCACGTCGTCGACGATCAGGAAGCGGTCCTGGCAGTCGTCGGCGATCCAGCCCAGCTCTTCGGCCGACAGTCGCAGGTTCAGCGTGTGCATCACGCCACCGGCGGCCGGGATGCCGAAATAAGCCTCCAGGTGGGCATGGTGGTTCCAGCACAAGGTGGCCACGCGATCGCCCTTCTGCAGCCCGGCGCGTTGAAGCGCCGCGGCGAGCTGCAGCGTGCGCTGGTGCCATTGGCCGTAGGTGTGGGTGCGCAGGCTCTTGTCGGGCAGGCGCGAGACGATGGTGTTGCGCTGGAAGATCGTGCCGGCACGCTGCAGGAAACCGTTGATCGACAACGGCACGTTCATCATCGTGGCTTGCATGGCGGGTCTCCGGGGGTGGCTGAAAACAGCCCGGCATGATGCGTGAAAACACCCAGTGCCAGCCGTCGCTTGGGTGTCAAACGCCCGGCGCGCCCCGCCCTACCCTCGGGCGATGGACTTCAACCTCAGCGACGACCAGCAGCAGATCGTGTCGGCCATCGAGCGGCTGTGCGAACCCTTCGACGCCGACTACTGGCTGGCCAAGGACACCGAAGGCGGCTTTCCGCACGACTTTCACCAGGCGCTGGCGCAGGCCGGCTGGCTGGGCATCGCGATGCCGACCGCCTACGGCGGCGCCGGCCTGGGCATCACCGAGGCGGCGCTGATGATGCACACCATCTCGGCCACTGGCGCCGGGTTGTCGGGCGCGTCGGCCGTGCACATGAACATCTTCGGCCTGCACCCGGCGGTGGTGTTCGGCAGCGACGAACAAAAGGCACGCTGGCTGCCACCGCTGATCGCAGGCGCTGACAAGGCCTGCTTCGGCGTCACCGAGCCCGACAGCGGCCTGAACACGCTGGGCCTGAAGACCCGGGCGGTCCGTACCTGCGACAAGACGGGCGACCACTACCGCGTCTCGGGCCAGAAGCTGTGGATCAGCACCGCCCAGGTGGCCAACCGCATCCTGCTGCTGGCCCGCACCACGCCGCAGGACCAGTGCAGCGGCACCGAAGGCCTGAGCCTGTTCTACACCGCGCTCGACCGCAGCGCCATTGCCGTGCACGAGATCGCCAAGATGGGCCGCAAGGCGGTCGACAGCAACCAGTTGTTCATCGACGACCTGCGCATCCCGGTGGAAGACCGCATCGGCGAGGAAGGGCAGGGTTTCAAGTACATCCTGCACGGGCTGAACCCCGAGCGCATCCTGATCGGCGCCGAAGCGATCGGCCTGGGCCGCGCCGCGCTGGCACGGGCCGCCAGCTATGCCAGGGAGCGGGTGGTCTTCAACCGCCCGATCGGCCAGAACCAGGCCATTGCCCACCCGCTGGCCAAGAACTGGATGGAGCTCGAAGCCGCGCACCTGATGGTGCACAAGGCCGCCAGCCTGTACGACGCGCACCAGCCCTGCGCGGCCGAGGCCAACGCCGCCAAGTACCTGGGCGCCGAGGCCTGCTGGCGGGCCTGCGAAAACGCCATGTTCACCCATGGCGGCATGGGCTACGCGAAGGAATACCACGTCGAGCGCTACCTGCGCGAGGCCTGGATCCCGCGGCTGGCGCCGGTCAGCCCGCAGCTGATCCTGTGCTTCATCGCCGAGAAGGTGCTGGGGCTGCCCAAGTCATACTGAGCGCCCTGCCCCCGCGCGCCCTGCACCACCCGCGCCAACCAGCCCACCCAGGAGCTGACCCATGCCCCAGCCCTCCGCGCCCGCCCCCCACGACGACGACTACACCGAACTGCGCCGCCACGCCTGGCGCAAGCGGCAGGTGGTGATGGTCGACGGCAACCTGACGACCAACGCCAACCACAGCGAAGGCGGGCTCAGCGCCCGCGCCTACCGCAACGGTTACTGGGGCTTCGCGTCCGCGCCCGACGACGCCGCCACCGGCACCACGGCCCGCCTGCGACAACAAGCCGAGTCGAATGCCGGCGCGATGGCGCGCTTCGGCAGCCGGCCCGGCTGGGCCCTGGCCGGCGGCAGCTACCGCGGCGAGCATGTGTTCCACGGCCGGCCGGCCTGGTCGCAGACCGAGGCGGTCGACTACCTGGCGGCCCTGCACGCGTTGTGCAGCCAGCGCTACCCCGATCTGAAATCGATGCGGCTGATGATGACCGACGAGCACCACAGCAAATGGTTGTCGACCAGCCGGGGTGGCGAGTCGCTGGCCAGCATCCAGCGCGCGGTGCTGGGCGTCAACTTCACCACGCAGTCGGCCGACGGCTCGCCGGTCGACCTGACCCATGCCGTGTCGGCCAAAGGCAGCCTGGCCGACCTGCCCACGGCACTGGACGCCCTGACCCCGCAGCTCGACGAACTGCACCGCCACCTGATGGCCAAGCGCGAGGCCGTGCCGGCGCGCGGCGGCCACACCACCGTGGTGCTGGCGCCCGACCTGGCCGGCATGCTGGCGCACGAGGCGATGGGCCACCCCTGCGAGGCCGACATCGTGCTGGGTGGCGCGGTCACCCGCAGCCTGATGGGCCAGCGCGTGGCCAGCGACCTGGTGACCATGGTCGATTACGCCCACCACTACCGTGGCGAGGAAATCATGTCGCCGGTCTACGTCGACGACGAAGGCACGCCCGCCGAAGACGCGGTGCTGATCGAGCGCGGCATCCTGCGTGGCCTGATGCACAGCCGCGAGACCGCTGCCCGCATGGGCCAGGCGCCGACCGGCAGCGCGCGGGCCTACGGGCCGTCCGACGAGCCGCTGATCCGCATGCGCAACACCGTGATCGAGCCGGGCAGCGCCAAGCTGGCCGACATGATCGCCGGCGTCGACAGCGGCTACCTGCTGCTGAAGACCGCCAACGGCCAGGCCGACTCGACCACCGAGTTCATGTTCGGCATCACGCTGGGCTACGAGATCGTGGCCGGCCGGCTGGGCCGGGCCATCCGCGACACCACGCTGTCGGGCTCGGCGATCAAGGTGCTGCAGAGCGTGGACGCCGTCTCCGACGACATGTTCTGGTCCTGCAACGGCTACTGCGGCAAGAAGCAGCCGATGGTGGTTTCGATGGCCGGGCCGGCGCTGCGCGCGCAGGCCCACCTGGGCGGCCAGTGACCCCTTCATGCGGAGCACCGACACCATGAAGCTGCAACAACACACCGAAAAAGCCCTGGCCTTGATGCGCCGCCAGGGTTTCGACGCCGCGATGGTCGAGGCCAGCGAACACCAGCTGGTCGAGCTGAACGTGGCCCACGACGAGCCCGCGCTGATGCGCAGCACCGAGCGCCACAAGCTGTCGCTGCTGGGGCTGCTGGACGGCCGGCGCGCATCGACCGAGATCGGCGACCTGAGCGACGACGCGGTGGCCCAGGCCGTGGCCGACTTGCTGGCGGCCGCCCGCTCGGCGCCGCAGGACGACGCCAACGCGGTGTCTGCCGGCCAGCAGGCCGATCTGCAGCAGGGCCCGCCGGGCGCCGACCCGACCGCGATGGCCGACTGCATGGCCGACCTGCTGGCCTGGCGCGCCGCGCACACGCCCAGCGCCACGCTCGAAGAAGCGACGGTCGCGCACCACCGTCGCAGCGCGCACGTCGCCACCAGCGGCGGCTCGTCGCTGGCCAGCCAGCTGGGCTGGTACCAGCTGATGGCGATGGCCACCGCGCGCGAGGGCGACCAGTCCAGCTCGTTCAACCACGCTGAGGGCAGCTGCCACGCGCTGGGCGACCCGCCCGCCGCACAGCGCTTCGGCATCGGACCGATGCTGTCCGACCTCAGCCGCCAGGTGCACACCCAGGCGCTGGCCGACCGCTTCACCGGCGACGTGGTGCTGACGCCACAGGCGGTCGACAGCCTGCTGGGCTGGCTGCGCGGCCAACTGGCCGACATGGCCTTGATCGCGGGCACGTCGCTGTACAGGGACCGGGTCGGCGACTTGATCGCGTCGCCCCTGCTGAGCCTGAAAAGCCGCTTCGACGCCCCTGGTATCGCCGCGCTGTCGGGCGACGGCTTTGTCGCCGCGCCGGTCGATCTGTTGCGCGACGGCCGCCTGCTGACGCTGACGCCCAGCCTTTACGGCAGCCGCAAGACCGGCCTGCCGCATGTGCCGCTGGCCGCAGGCGGCTGGGCGCTGGCGGCAGGCACTACACCGCTGGCCGACGTACTGGCCGGCGTGCAGCGCGGCGCGGTGGTGGGCCGGCTGTCGATGGGCATGCCGGCGGCCAACGGCAACTTCTCGGGCGTCATCAAGAACAGCTTCGCGCTCGAAGACGGCCAGGTCGGCGCCGCGCTGTCGGAGGTGATGATCACCGGCAACATGGCGCAGATGCTGCGCGACGTGGTGGCCGTCAGCATCGAGCGGCTGGACACCGGTGACACCCTGCTGCCCTGGCTGCGCATCAGCGGCCTGCACTTCAGCTGACGGGCCGGCCTGGGCCGCGCAGCCCATACCCCCTGAAAATACGAACCGACACCCCGGTTGCATCATCTTTTTCAGAAGTAGAAGCCGCTGCAGAATATCGAGGTTTGTCGTTTGATTCCAACTTTTGAGCTGAAAACATGAAACGTGTCGTCCTGTTCCTCCTGACCAACCTCGGCGTCATGCTGGTGCTGGGGCTGGCCGTCAACCTGCTGGGCCTGAACCGCTTTCTCACCGCCAACGGGCTGAACCTGACGTCGTTGCTGGGCTTTGCGCTGGTGATGGGTTTCGGCGGTGCCTTCATCTCGCTGCTGATCAGCAAGCCGATGGCCAAGTGGACGACCAAACTGCAACTGATCAACGGCTCGACCGACCCCACCCATGCCTGGCTGGTGGCCACCGTCGAGCGCTTCGCCACCAAGGCCGGCATCGCCACACCCGAGGTCGGCATCTACGAGGGCGCGCCCAACGCCTTCGCCACCGGCGCGTTCAAGAACTCGGCCCTGGTGGCGGTGTCCACCGGGCTGCTGCAGTCGATGACCCGCGAGGAGGTCGAGGCGGTGATCGGCCACGAGGTGGCCCACGTCGCCAATGGCGACATGGTGACGATGGCGCTGATTCAGGGCGTGATGAACACCTTCGTGGTGTTCCTGTCCCGCGTGATCGGCAACTTCGTCGACAAGGTGGTGCTGCGCAACACCAACGACGGCCCGGGCATCGGCTACTTCGTCACCACCATCGTGCTCGACATCCTGCTGGGTGCGGTGGCGGCGATCATCGTGGCATGGTTCTCGCGGCAGCGCGAATTCCGTGCCGACGCCGGTGCCGCCCAATTGATGGGCCGCAAGCAGCCGATGATCAACGCCCTGGCCCGGCTGGGCGGGCTCGACCCCGGCGAGATGCCCAAGGCCATGAAGGCGATGGGCATCAGCGCCCGGCCCGCCGGCCTGCTGGCGCTGTTTTCCACCCATCCGCCGATGGAACAACGCATCGAACGCCTCAAGGCCGCCGCTTGAACCCGCCCACCCCAGGGACCATCACATGATCTATGCCGCCCTCAAGACTGTCCACCTGCTCGCCATCGTGGTGTGGCTGGGCGGCATGGCGTTTGTGCATTTCTTCCTGCGGCCGGCGGTGGCCCAGTGGGAGCCGCCCGTGCGCCTGCGCCTGATGCACGACGTGCTGGGCCGCTTTTTTCAGACAGTGTTGGTGGTGTCGCTGCTGACGCTGGCCAGCGGCCTGTGGATGTTGGGCCGCGTCGCCAAGCAGGTGGTGCAATCGGGCGGCAGCTTCCAGATGCCCTGGCAGTGGACGGTGATGACGGTGCTGGGCGTGCTGATGGTCGCCATCTTCATGCACATCCGCTTCGCGCTGTACAAGCGGCTGTCACGGGCGGTGGCCGGGGCCGACTGGCCGGCCGGCGGCGCGGCGCTGGGCCAGATCCGGCAATGGGTTGCCATCAACCTGGCGCTGGGCACGGTGATCATGGTGGTCACGCTGCTGGGCGGCGCGGCCTGAGGTTCGCGGCCAGGAACGTGGGCCTGGCTGGTCAGCCGCTTTCCAGCCCCAACGCCAGCCGCGCCTGGTACTCGCGGTCAAGCAGGCTCATCACGATCAGGCTGTCGTAGCCGTCGGCGCCAGCGCCCGTCTGGCCGGTCAGGCGCACGCTCTCGCGCAGCCGACCCTCCTCGACGAAGCCCTCGCTGACGTACAAGGTCTGTGCGCGGCGGTTGAGCTGCTTGACGTCCAGCCAGAACCGGTGGGCGTGCAGGTCGCGAAACGCCATCTGCTTGAGCAAGCGCACGCAGGCCCGCCCCAGGCCCTGGCCCTGGCCGTCGTGGTGCAGCACCAGGCGCTTCAGCTCGACACTGCGGTGCTGGCTGCGGCAGCCCTGCAGGATGACGAAACCGGTCGGTGCATACGCCGACCCCGCCTCGACGATGAAGTGCCGAAAGTCCGGAAAGCGCACCGCGCCCTCGTGCTGCGGCCGCTCCCACGGCGTGATGAACGGCAGGTTGTGGCTGTCGGTCTCGACCTGGATGACGAAGTCCAGGTCGCTCAGCAGCGTGGGCCGCAGGCGTACCCGTTCACCCGGCATCTCGACTGCCCTTCCAGAAGCCTGCTACCGCCGATACATGAAGCCGGCCCAGGCAAGTGGACGCCGTGGAACCGGCTTCGCCGGGCCACCGGCGGCGCCCCCCGGGGGGGGAGGCGCCGCAGGCGCATCGGGGGGGAGCGAATTCAGACATCCAGGTCGACCGCGTCGCCGTGCAGCTCCATCAGCTCGCGCCGTGACGCCGCTTCGCCCTTGCCCATCAGCTTGGTGAACGAGACCACCGTGTCGGCAAAGCTCATCAGCCCCCAGGCGATCGGCAGCAGGCGGCGGGTCTCGGGGTTCAGCGTGGTCTCCCACAGCTGCTCGGCATTCATCTCGCCCAGGCCCTTGAAACGGCTGATGCTCCATGAGTTGTCCTTCGCGCCTTCCTTGCGCAGCTTGTCCAGCGCCGCGTCGAGCTCGCCGTTGTCCAGCGCATAGAACTTGGCCGCCGGCTTCTTGCCGCGCGCCGGGGCGTCGACCCGGAACAGCGGCGGCTTGGCGATGTAGACATGGCCGCGCTCGATCAGCTTGGGGAAGTGGCGGAAGAACAGCGTCAGCAGCAGCACCTGGATGTGCGAGCCATCGACATCGGCGTCGCTGAGGATGCAGACCTTGCCATAGCGCAGACCTGAAAAATCGGGCGTGTCGTTCGGCCCGTGCGGGTCGATGCCGATGGCCACCGAGATGTCGTGGATCTCGTTGTTGGCGAACAGCCGGTCGCGCTCCACCTCCCAGGCATTCAGCACCTTGCCGCGCAGCGGCAGGATGGCCTGCGTCTCCTTGTCGCGGCCCATCTTGGCCGAGCCACCGGCCGAATCGCCCTCGACCAGGAACACCTCGTTGAGGTTCAGATCGCGGCTTTCGCAGTCGGTCAGCTTGCCGGGCAGCACCGCCACGCCCGAGCCCTTGCGCTTCTCGACCTTCTGGCTGGCGCGCTGGCGGGTCTGGGCCTGCTTGATGACCAGATCGGCCAGCTTCTTGCCATCGGCGACATGCTGGTTCAGCCACAGCTCCAGCGGCGGACGGGTGAACTGGCTGACCAGGCGCAGCGCGTCGCGTGAATTGAGTCGCTCCTTGGTCTGGCCCTGGAACTGCGGGTCAAGCACCTTGGCGCTCAGCACGAAGCTGGCGCGCGAGAACACGTCCTCGGGCATCAGCTTGACGCCCTTGGGCAGCAGCGAATGCAGGTCGATGAAGCTCTTGACCGCGCCGAACAGGCCGTCCTTCAAGCCACTTTCGTGGGTGCCGCCAGCCACCGTGGGGATCAGGTTGACGTAACTCTCGCGCAGCACGCCGCCGTCCTCGGTGAAGGCCAGTACCCAGGCCACGCCCTCGCCTTCGGCGAAGTTTTCGGTCTCGGCAGCGGTGGCGTAGCCCGCACCCTCGAACAACGGGATCAGCGGCTCGCCGGCCAGCCCCTGGCTCAGGTAATCCCGCAAGCCGCCCTGGTACAGCCAGGTCTGGGTTTCCGGGGGCTTGTCACCGCCCTTCTCGGTGGTCAGCGTGACAGTGACACCCGGCATCAGCACCGCCTTGCTGCGCAGCAGGTGCACCAGGTCGTGGCGCGGCAGTTCGGTCGATTCGAAGTAGACCGGGTCGGGCCAGGCGCGCACGCTGGTGCCCTGCTTGCGCTCGCCACGTTCGGCCGGCCGGATGACCAGCGGCTCGATCACGTCACCGCCCGAAAACGCCAGGCTGGCGCACTGCCCTTCGCGCCACACTGTCACCTGCAGCCGTTTGGCCAGCGCGTTGGTCACGCTGACACCGACGCCGTGCAGGCCGCCGGAGAAACTGTAGGCGCCACCCGAGCCCTTGTCGAACTTGCCGCCGGCGTGCAGCCGGGTGAAGACGATCTCGACCACCGGCACCTGCTCCTCGGGGTGCAGGCCGAACGGGATGCCGCGGCCGTCGTCGTCGACGCTGACAGAGCCGTCGGTGTGCAGCGTCACGGCGATGCGCTTGCCGAAGTTGGCCAGCGCCTCGTCGGCCGCGTTGTCGATCACTTCCTGGATGATGTGCAGCGGCGTCTCGGTGCGGGTGTACATGCCGGGGCGCTGCTTGACCGGCTCCAGCCCCTTGAGGACACGGATCGACGCTTCACCATACGCACCGGCTGGCTTGCCCGATCTGCTGACGGAACTGCTGGGGGGGGTGGCCATGGCGCGGGATTGTAGGCAGCGGGTCGCGTCCGCCTGGCGCGCGCCGCCCGGTGCACAGGGTCGCCGCGCTGGTCAAACTGGCGCAGCGCGAGGCCACCATCGTGCGGCCCGTGCTACAACGGGATGGCGCCTGCGCAGCCTTCCGCAAGCCGGGTTCACTGCCTTGCCCGGCCGGGCGGGGGCCTGTTTCTGACCGGATCGCCATGCCCGAACAACCCAATCCCTCACCCTGGCTGCAACGCTGGGCCCACCTGCTGCCGGCCGGTGGCAGCGTGCTGGACGTCGCCTGCGGCCGTGGCCGCCACCTGCGCTGGTTGGCCGGCCGCGGCCACCGGGTGACCGGCATCGACCGCGATGCTGGCGCGCTGGCTTGCTCGGCCGATCTGGCGGCGTCGGCCGGCGCCACGCTGATCCAGGCCGACATCGAGAACGGCCCCTGGCCCTGCGCCGGCCAGACCTTCGACGCGGTGGTGGTGGCGAATTACCTCTGGCGGCCACTGTGGCCTGCCTTGCTGGCCGCGATGGCCCCAAGCGGTGTGCTGGTCTACGAGACCTTCGCGGCGGGCAACGAGACCGTCGGCAAGCCGTCGCGACCCGACTTCCTGCTGCAGCCCGGTGAACTGCTGACGCGCTGCGCCAGCGTGCGCATCGTGGCCTTTGAGGACGGCTTCCTGGACGGCCCGGCGCGCTTTGTGCAGCGGGTGGTGGCAGTCCGTGCCACGCCGTTCGACGGCCCACCGCCCCGCCAGCCGCTGACGCCGCCCGCCGCCGCCTGAACCGGGCCTGCGAGCCGGCCCTGCGAGCCGGCCCTGCAAGCCGGCAACAAGCCGGCAACAAGCCGGCCCCCGGCGGCCGGCTAAAATCGCAGCTTCCCCCAAGGAATCCGCATGAAACCCATTGTTGGCAGCATCGTTGCGCTGGTCACGCCGATGCAACAGGACGGCAGCGTCGACTACCCGCAGCTGCGCCGCCTGATCGACTGGCACATCGCCGAAGGCACCGACTGCATCGGCGTCGTTGGCACCACCGGTGAATCGCCCACCGTGTCGGTCGACGAGCACTGCGAAATCATCCGTGTCGCGGTGGCCCATGCCGCCGGGCGGGTGCCGATCATGGCCGGCGCCGGTGCAAACAGCACCCGCGAAGCGATAGCGCTCACCGGCTTCAGCAAAGAGGTGGGTGCCGACTGCACGCTGCAGGTGGTGCCCTACTACAACAAGCCCTCGCAGGAAGGCATTTACCAGCACTTCAAGGCCATCGCTGAAGCGGTCGACCTGCCGGTGGTGCTGTACAACGTGCCCAGCCGCACGGTGGCCGACATGCTGCCCGAGACCGCCCTGCGTCTGGCCACCGTACCGGGGATCGTCGGCGTGAAAGAGGCTTCCGGCGACATCGAGCGCGCCGCGCAGCTGATCAAGCACGCGCCGGCCGGCTTCAGGGTCTACTCGGGCGACGACGGCACCGCCGTGGCGCTGATGCTGCTGGGCGGCCATGGCAACGTCAGCGTCACCGCCAATGTGGCGCCGCGGCTGATGCACGCACTGTGCACCGCCGCCATGGCCGGCGATGTCAAGCGCGCGCGTGAACTGCATTTCCAGCTGCTGTCGCTGCACAAGCAGCTGTTCTGCGAGCCCAGCCCGGCACCCGCCAAGTGGGCGATGTCACGCCTCGGTCTGTGCCGGCCCGACGTGCGCCTGCCCATCACGCCGCTGACCACCGCCGGCCAGGCGCTGGTGGACGCCGCGCTGCGCGACGCCGGCCTGTTGTGAGCCACACCCTGAGCCGACGCCTGCCTGGCCTGGCCATGCCGACCCCGCTGCCGCGCCGACGCGCGGCAACCCAGCCCTTTCGGCATCTGTTGCGCTCCCTGGAGACCTGCCCCGTGAATCTCGTGTTCCCCCTCTCTGCCTTGCGCACGGCATCGCCACGCCTGGCACGTCCGCTGGCGCTCACGCTGGCGATGTCGTTGGCTGGCTGCTCGTCGACCTTCATGTCGGGCGATTCGGTGGACTACCGCACGGCGGGCATCAAGTCGGCGCCGCTGGACATTCCGCCCGACTTGACCCAGCTGGCCCGCGAAGGCCGCTACCAGCCGCAGCAAGGCGTGGTCAGCGCCAACACCCTGCGCCAGTCGGCAGCCGCCACGCCCGCTACCACGGCCACGGCGGCCGCCGCGGTGGCGCCGAGTGCCGTGGCCGACATGCGCATCGAGCGCGACGGCAACGTGCGTTGGCTGGTGGCGCCGATGGCGCCGGAAGCCCTGTACCCGCTGGTGCGGGCCTTCTGGCTCGAACGCGGCTTCGTGCTCGACATCGATGAGCCACCGATCGGCGTGATGGAGACCGACTGGGCCGAGAACCGCGCCAAGATCAAGGAAGACTGGCTGCGCCGCTCACTGGGCAGCGTGCTCGACAGCCTGTACTCGACGCCGCAGCGCGACCGCTACCGCACCCGCATCGAGCGCACCGCCACCGGCAGCGAGGTCACCATCAGCCACCGCGGCGTGCAGGAGGTCTACATCACCGAGATGAAGGACCAGACCCGCTGGACCCCCCGGCCGGCCGACCCGGAGCTGGAAGCCGAGTTCCTGACGCGCCTGATGGTCAAGCTGGGCAGCAAGGAAGACAGTGCCCGCGCGGCCGTGGCCGCCGCCACACCAGCAGCACCGGCCAAGGCCCGTGCCGAAGCCCCGGGCTTGCGCGCCACCAGCCTGCCCGCCACCGCGTCGATGGAAATCGACGAAGGCTTCGACCGCGCATGGCGCCAGGTCGGCCTGGCCCTGGACCGTGCCGGCTTCACCATTGAAGACCGCGACCGCGGCGCCGGCCTGTACTTCGTGCGCTACATCGACCCCAAGCTGGCCGGTCAGGAAGAACCCGGTTTCTTCAGCAAGATGTTCGGCGGCGGCAAGGAAGGCGCCAAGCCGCAGCGCTTGCGGGTGGTGGTCAAGGCCAACGGCGCCAAGACCCAGGTCAGCGTTCAGACCGCCGACGGCGCCGTCGACAACGGCGAGCAGGCGCGCACCATCATCGGCAGGCTGGTCGACCAGCTGAAGTGAGCGCGGCCGCCTTCGGGTGGCGCTGCAATAGAAAGGGGCCTCACCGTGGTGAGGCCCCTTTTTTTGGCCGGTCGCTGCGGTAGCAGCGCCGCTGCCGGCGGCGTGTTGCTCAGTCCGTGAAGCGCCCGCCGGTCTCGGCCTGCGTCACCACCACGGCCGCCGGCTCGAAACGGGCACCGTGCCGCGCGGTCAGTTCACGCGAGCGGTCGACGAAGCGTTGCGCGCCCATCGCGTTGATGAACTGCAGCGCACCGCCTTGAAACGGCGCAAAGCCCCAGCCGAAGATCGAGCCGACGTTGGCATCGGCGACCGAACGCAACACACCCTCCTGGTAACAGCGCGCCGCCTCGTTGGCTTGGGCGAACATCAGGCGGTCGATCAGGTCTTGCTGCAGCGGCTGCACGGCGGCCACCGGGAACAGGTCGGCCAGCCCGCGCCACAGCGTCTTGTCGCCCTTGGCACCGGCTGACTTGGCATCAGGCCAGTCGTAGAAGCCTTGGCCCGCCTTCTTGCCGACACGGCCGATCTCGCACAGCTGGCGCACCACGGCCATGCCGGGATGTTCGGCGTATTTGGCAAGTTCGGGCGTGCCGGCCGCGGCCAGGTCTTTCTTGGTCTGGTCGGCCACGTGCAAGCCCAGGCTCAGCGAGACCTCGTCCTGCAGCGCCAGCGGTGGCATCGGCATGCCGGCTTGCAGGCCCGCCACCTCGATGCTGCGCGGGTGCACGCCTTCGGCCAGCATCGCGATGCCCTCCATCACGTAGGTGCCGAACACCCGGCTGGTGTAGAAGCCGCGGCTGTCGTTGACGACGATCGGCGTCTTGCCGATCTGCATCACGTAGTCGAAACCCTTCGCCAGGGTTTCATCCGAAGTCTGCTGGCCGACGATGATCTCGACCAGCGGCATCTTGTCGACCGGGCTGAAGAAGTGCAGGCCGATGAACTGGGCGGGCCGCACCGACGCGCCCGCCAGCCCGCTGATCGGCAGCGTGCTGGTGTTGGAGGCGAACACCGCGCCCGCGCCGATCTGCGCTTCGGCCTGCTTCGTGACGTCGGCCTTGATCGCGCGGTCCTCGAACACCGCCTCGATCACCAGGTCGCAGCCGGACAGGTCTTCGTAGCGCGTGGTCGGCGTGATGCGCGCCAGCAGCGCGTCGCGCTGTTCTGCGGTGCCGCGGCCCTTCTTCACGGCCTTGTCCAGCAGGTCCTGGCTGTAGGCCTTGCCCTTGTCGGCGGCCGCCTGCGTGGTGTCGAGCAGCACCACGTCAATGCCCACCTTGGCCGAGACGTAGGCGATGCCCGCGCCCATCATGCCGGCGCCCAGGATGCCCAGCTTGGCCACCTTGCTGCGTGGCACGTCCTTGGGCCGTGAGGCGCCCTTCTTGATCGCGTTGAGCTGGAACCATAGCGTGTTCAGCATGTTCCTGGATTCGGGGCTGACGACGCAGGCCGCAAAGTAGCGCGACTCGATCAGCAGCGCGGCGTCGAAGTCGACCAGGCCGCCCTCGAACACGCAACTCATGATGTGTGTGATGGCCGGATAGTTGTTCCAGCTCTTGGCCGCGGCCATGGCCGGCGCGATGGCCAGCATCTGCGCCACCGCCGGCGAGCGTGAATCACCGCCCGGGTAGCGGAACTTCGGCGCATCCCAGGGCTGCTGGGCCTTCGGATTGGCCAGGCACCAGGCCCGCGCCTGCGCGATGGCGGTGTCGCGATCAGGCGCCAGCGCATGCACCATGCCCAGCGCCAGCGCCTGGTCGGCCTTGACCTCGCCGCCCTCGCACAGCAGCGGCATCGCCGCCTGCATGCCGATCAGCCGCGGCAGGCGCTGCGTGCCGCCGCCGCCGGGCAGCAGGCCCAGCTTGACCTCGGGTGTGCCCAGGCGGGCATTGGTCACTGCGATGCGGTGGTGGCAGGCCAGCGCCAGCTCGAAGCCGCCGCCAAAGCACATGCCGTGGATCACCGCCACCGCCGGTTTGCCGCATTTTTCCAGCCGGCGCAGCTGGCGCTTCATCACCATCGACAAATCAAACGCCTGCTGCGCGGTGGTGATGTCGCGGATGCCTTCCAGGTCGGCACCGGCCAGGAAATCCTTCTTGCCCGAAGTCAGCACCAGGCCCTTGACGGCAGGGTCGGTCTCGACGCGGGCCACCATGCCTTCCAGCGCAGCACTGGTGATGTCGTTGAGCACGTTCATCGCCCGGCCCGGCAGGTCGAGCGTGGCCAGCAGGATGCCGTCGTCGCCGAGTTGGTGCTGGATGGCCTCGGGGATGGCCTGCGGGATGGCTTGCGAGGTGGCTTGCGGGATGGCTTCAGTCATGTGGTGGGGCTCCGGCCGGTCAGACACGTTCGATCACGGTGGCGATGCCCATGCCGGCACCCACGCACAAGGTGGCGGCGCCCAGGCTCCGGCCCGTGCGCTCCAGTTCATCCAGCAAGGTGCCCAGGATCAGGCAGCCGGTGGCGCCCAGCGGGTGGCCCATCGCGATCGAGCCACCGTTGACGTTGATGCGCTCGGGGTCGATGTCGAGCGCGCGGGCGGCCTTCATCGGCACCACGGCGAAGGCCTCGTTGATCTCCCACAGGTCGATGTCCTGCGCACGCAAGCCGGCCTTCTTCAGCGCCTTTTCGCAAGCAGGCGCCGGGCCGGTGAGCATGATGGTCGGCTCGCTGCCGATCACCGCCATGCTGCGGATGCGGGCACGGGGTTTCAGGCCCGCATGGCGGCCGGCTTCGGCCGAGCCGATCAGCATCAGCGCGGCACCGTCGACGATGCCCGACGAGTTGCCGGCGTGGTGCACATGGGCGATCTTCTCGACCGTGGTGTAGCGGCGCAGCGCCGTGCCGTCGAAGCCCATCGCGCCCATCATCGCGAAGCTCGGGTCGAGCCTGGCCAGTGATTCGACCGTGGTGCCGGGGCGGATGGTCTCGTCCTGCGCCAGCAGCAGCAGCCCGGCGATGTCGGTCACCGGCACGATGGAACGGTCGAAGTGGCCGGCTGCCCGCGCCGCGGCGGCACGCTGGTGCGAGCGGGCGGCAAACGCGTCGACATCGGCACGGCCCCAGCCTTCCAGTGTGGCGATCAGGTCGGCACCGATGCCCTGCGGCGTGAAGCCCAGCGCCGTGTTGACCCGCGGGTCCATCACCCAGGCGCCGCCGTCGCTGCCCATCGGCCAGCGGCTCATGGCCTCGACACCGCCGGCGACCACCAGGTCTTCCATGCCGCTCATCACCTTGGCCGCGCACAGGTTGACGGCCTCCAGCCCCGACGCGCAGAAGCGGCTGAGCGTGACGCCGGCCACCGTCTCGGCCCAGCCGGCGTCCAGCACCGCGGTGCGGGCGATGTCGGCGCCCTGCTCGCCCACCGGCGTGACGCAGCCCAGCACCAGGTCGTCGACCTGGCGTGTGTCCAATGCGTTGCGGCGCTGCAGCGCCTGCAGCAGCGTGCGCAGCAGCCAGACCGGCGAGGCTTGGTGCAGTCCGCCGTCTTTCTTGCCCTTGCCGCGCGGTGTGCGCACGTGGTCGTAGATGAAGGCGTCGGCCATGAAGGATCTCCGGGAGGGGAATGGGAATGCGGATGCGGATGCGGATGCGGGGCCGGGTTGCGCACCAGTCAGTCCAGCGCGGCCAGGCTGTCGCGCACGGTCTGGTTGATCACGCGCAGCTCGGCCAGCGTGGTCTCGATGTGGGCACGCTTTTGTTCCAGCTCGGCGATGGCCGCACCGGTGCGGTCGCGCACGAACTGCAACTGCTGCGCCCGGCCTTCGCCGTGCGAGCCGTACAGGTCGAGGTAGTGCTTGATCTCCGACAGCGACGAGCCGATCAGCTTGGCGCGCAGGATCAGCGCCAGCCGTGCCCGGTCGCGCCGGTTGTAGACGCGGGTGCCGTTGATGCGCCGCGGCGCCAGCAGGCCCTTGTCCTCGTAGAAGCGGATCGCCCGCGGCGAGATGCCAAAGTCAGCACACAGCTCGGTGATGCCGAACAGCTCGCTGGTGGCGTCGTCGCGGTGCGAGGCCACCACCTCCTGGGCGGTTGGCCCGGCTGCAGTGGCGACGGCCATGTCAGAGCACGCGCTGAAGCTTCATGGCCACCGACATGTCGCCCGAGACCTTGAACTTGCCCATCATGAAACCGTTGGTCGGATCCAGCTCGCCGGTCAGCAGGTCGGCCAGCGTGGCCAGCGGCAAGGCCACGGTGCAGTCGGCCTCGCGGTCGGTGTTGTCCACCGTGTTGGGCGTGGCGCGACCGTCGATCACCGCCACGCCGTCAGCGCCGCAGTCGAACTTCAGGATCGCGTTGAGGCCGCTCTGCTCGCCCACCTTGGCGCGCAGGTGCTCGGTGGCTTGGGTCATGTCCATGGAATGTCCTTCTGGCAAGGGGATGAATCAGTATTGGCAAACATGCTAGCCGCGGCAGGTGACGCAAGCATCATGGTATTCACCTATTAGGCATTTGGTTGACGTTAACGGAACCCTTAGGTCCAATGCGCTTGTCAAGCAGCCAACCGATCCGCTCTGGAGACCCGATGCCCACCACCGCCAGCTACCGCAGCGTTTTCCGCCCCGACCTGTTTGCCGGCCAGCGCTTCTGGGTGACCGGCGGCGGCTCGGGCATCGGCCGCTGTGTGGCGCACGAGCTGTCGTCGCTGGGCGCCGAGCTCGTGCTGAGTGGGCGCAAGGTGGAGAAACTGCAGGCGGTGGCCGCCGAAATCGCCGAAGACGGCGGCAAGGCCAGCTATTTCGCCTTCGACATCCGCGACGAAGACGCGGTGAAAGCCAACGTGGCAGAGGCGTTGAAAGCCGGTCCCATCACCGGGCTGGTCAACAACGCCGGCGGGCAATTTCCGTCGCCGCTGGCCTACATCAGCAAGAAGGGCTTCGAGGCGGTGGTGGCCAACAACCTGACCGGCGGCTTCCTGATGATGCGCGAGCTGTTCAACCAGTGCATGCAGCAGCACGGCGGCGCCATCGTCAACATGACGGCCGACTTCAAGAACGGCATGCCGACGATGGGCCACAGCGGTGCCGCCCGCGCCGGCATGGCCAACCTGACCCAGACGGCGGCCTATGAATGGGCCCATGCCGGCGTGCGCGTCAACGCGGTGGCACCGGGCTGGATCGCCAGCAGCGGCATGGACAGCTACGGCGAGGCGATGGCCGCCCACATCCGCGGCCTGAAAAAGCACGTGCCGCTGCGCCGCATGGCCGAAGAGGCCGAGGTCAGCGCGGTGATCGTGTTTTTGCTGTCGCCGGGCGCGGCCTTCGTCACCGGCATCACGGTGCAGATCGACGGCGGCGCGTCGCTGGGCCAGGCGGCCTTCCCGACCCAGGACCACGACCGCAGCGTGCCCTTCGAGGGCTTCCACCGCGCCGTCAAACCCAAGGCGCTTCAATGACCCCCACCCGCAGCGCCTTCGGCGCCTCCCCCCCGGGGAGGCGCCCCCAGCGGCCCGGCAAAGCCGGTTCCGCGGCGGCCACTTGGTGGCGCCAACATGCTGCCAACCGGGCGGGCATGGCGGGCGTGGAGCACTGAGATGCCCACGCTGCAGAGCTCAATCCGTCCCGGCAGTCCGGCGTTCCTGGCCAATGCCGCGCGCATGGCCGAGCGGCTGGCCGAGGTGCGCACGCTCGAAGCCCGGGTGGCGGCTGAATCCGCCAGCAAGGCCGACAAGTTCGCCAAGCGCGGCCAGTTGCTGCCGCGGGAGCGTGTGGCCCGGCTGCTCGACCGCGACAGCGGCTTTCTCGAGCTGTCGGCGCTGGCCGGACTGGGGCTGCATGACGACGACGGCAAGAAGACCGTGATGGGCGGTGGCAGCATCGTCGGCATCGGCACCGTGTCGGGCAAGCGGGTGCTGATCTCCGCCAGCGATTCGGCGTTGAAGGGCGGCACCGTGTCGCCGATGGGCTTGCGCAAGGCGCTGCGCGCACAGGCCATTGCCGCCGAGAACAAGCTGCCACTGATCTACCTGGTGGAGTCCGGCGGCGCTAACTTGATGTATCAGAGCGAGATGTTCGTCGAAGGCGGCCGGGCGTTCGCCAACCAGGCCCGGCTGTCGGCCGCCGGCATTCCGCAGATCGCCGTGGTGCACGGCGCGTCCACTGCCGGCGGCGCCTACCTTCCCGGGTTGAGCGACTACGTGGTGCTGGTCAAGGGCCGCAGCAGCATCTATTTGGCCGGCCCACCGCTGGTGAAGGCCGCCATCGGCGAAGACAGCACCGAAGACGAGTTGGGCGGTGTCGACCTGCACGCCGGCACCACCGGCCTGGGCGAGTACGTGGCCGACGACGACGCCCACGCCATCGCGCTGACCCGCGAGCTGGTCGACAAGCTGCGCTGGGATGTGGTGCCAGCCACCGCAACCGCAGCCGAACCGCTGTACCCCACCGACGAGTTGAGCGGCGTCGTGCCCGCCGACGACCGCGCGCCCTACGACGTGCGCGAGGTCATCGCCCGGTTGGTCGACGGCTCCGACTGGCTCGAATTCAAGCCCGCCTACGCACCCGACACGGTGTGCGGCCATGCCCGCATCGATGGCCACCACGTCGGCATCCTCGGCAACAACGGGCCGATCCAGCCGGCCGGCAGCACCAAGGCGGCGCAGTTCATCCAGTTGTGCGACCAGAGCGGCACGCCGTTGGTCTTCCTGCAGAACACCACCGGCTACATGGTCGGCCGTGCGGCCGAAGCGGCTGGCGCCATCAAGCACGGCAGCAAGATGATCCAGGCCGTCGCCAACGCGCGGGTGGCCAAGTTCACCATCGTGCTGGGCGGCAGTTTCGGCGCCGGCAACTACGGCATGTGCGGCCGCGGCTTCGACCCGCGTTTCATCTTCAGCTGGCCCAGCGCGCGCACCGCGGTGATGGGCGGCGCCCAGGCCGCCCAGGTGATGAACCTGATCAGCGCGGCCAAGCTGCAACGCGCCGGCCTGCCGATCAATGAAGACGCGCTGAACGCGATGAGCGACCAGCTGCGCCAGCGCATCGACCGCGAAAGCCATGTGCTGTTCGGCACCGCCCGGCTATGGGACGACGGCGTGATCGCCCCGGCCGACACCCGGCGTGTGCTGGCACTGTGCCTCGCGCTGGCCGCCGCGGCCGACTCGCGAAACCTGCGGCCGAATGCCTTCGGCGTGGCCCGCTTCTGAATCCCGACTTTCTCCAGGAACCACCGCCATGAAACTCACCCCCGAGCACCGCGCCATCGCCGACACCGTCGCCAAATTCGTCGCCAAGGAGATCAACCCCTTCGTCGCCGAATGGGAAGCCGCCGAGATCTACCCCGCACATGAAGTGATGAAGAAGCTGGGCAACCTGGGCCTGCTGGGGCTGAAGTACCCGGAAGAGTTCGGCGGCGCCGGGCTCGACTTCAGCTACAGCGCGGTGATGGCCGAAGCGCTGGGCGCGGCGGCCTGTGGCGGCGTGCCGATGAGCATCGGCGTGCACACCGACATGTGCACGCCCGCGCTGGCGCGTTTCGGCAGCGACGAGTTGCGCCGCGAATGGCTGATGCCGTCGATCGCCGGTGACATGGTGGGCTGCCTGGGGGTCAGCGAAGCCGGTGGCGGCAGCGACGTGGCGGCAGTGAAGACCAGCGCCCGCCTGGTCGATGGCGACTACGTGATCAACGGCAGCAAGATGTGGATCACCAACGGACTTCAGGCCGATTGGTGCTGCCTGCTGGCCAATACCAGCGACGTGTCTGCCACCACCCCGGCGCACAAGAACAAGAGCCTGATCATCGTGCCGATGGATGCGGTGGGCATCAGCAAGCAGAAGATCAAGAAGATCGGCATGAACTCGTCGGACACCGCGCAGCTGTTCTTCGACAACGTGCGGGTGCCCAAGAAGAACCTGATCGGCCAGGAAGGCATGGGCTTCGCTTTCCAGATGCTGCAGTTCCAGGAAGAGCGGCTGTTCGGCGCCGCCTCATCGCTCAAGAGCATGGACCTGCTGATCGACCAGACCATCGAGTACACCCGCCAGCGCAAGACCTTCGGCAAGGCCGTGCTCGACAACCAGGTGGTGCACTTCCGCCTGGCCGAATTGCGCACCGAGGTGGAGGCGCTGCGCGCGCTGACCTGGCACGCGGTGGAGCTGTACGTCGGCGGCAAGGACGTGACCCGGCTGGCGTCGATGGCCAAATTGAAGTGCGGCCGGCTGGTGCGCGAGGTGGCCGACAGTTGCCTGCAGTACTGGGGCGGCATGGGCTTCACCTGGGACAACCCCATCAGCCAGGCCTACCGCGACAGCCGATTGGTCAGCATCGGCGGCGGTGCCGACGAGATCATGCTGGGCATCATCTGCAAGCTCGAAGGCACGCTGCCCAAGGGCGGGCATTGAGCCGGGGCGGGAGCACACCATGGCACTCGACCTGAGCTTGTTGCAAACCCTGGCCGTGCGGCACGACAGCGGGGTCTGGCAGGTGACGCTGAACCGGCCCGCCGCCCGCAACGCGATGTCGCTGGCGATGGTGCGCGAGTTGCGCCTGGTGCTGGCCGAAGCCGAAGCCCACGCCAGATCGCGCGTGCTGGTGCTGCGCGGCGCGGGCGGGCACTTCTGCGCCGGCGGCGACCTCCAGGACATGGCCCTGGCCCGTCAGCGTGCCGCGGCAGCCGCCGAGGGTGACGACGCCATCGCGCCGCTGGCCGAGGTCAGTGCGGCCTTCGGCGAGCTGTGCATGGCCTACGCCGACACCGGGCTGGCCACGGTGGCGGTGGTCGAAGGCACGGTGATGGGCGGCGGCGTCGGGCTGGCCTGTGTGGTCGACGTCTGCCTGGCGGGCGCCAGCGCGGTGTTCCGCTTGCCCGAAACGTCGCTGGGCATCGTGCCGGCGCAGATCGCGCCGTTGCTGGTCGAGCGGCTGGGTTACTCAGAGGCCAAGCGGCTGGCCGTCACCGGTGGCGCGCTCGACGCCCGCGCCGCGCTGGCGCTGCGCCTGGTGCATGCCGTGCATGGCGACACTGCCGCGCTCGACGCCGCACTGGCGCAGGTGCTGCACGACATCCTGCAAAACGCCCCCGGCGCGCTGGCGGCCACCAAGGCGCTGCTGGCCAAGGCCCGGCTGCACAGCGCCGCGTCGCTGGTCGACGAAGGCGCCGCGGTGTTTGCCCGTGCCGTGCTCGGCGATGAAGGCGCCGAAGGCACGCTGGCCTTCCTGCAGAAGCGCAAGCCGCGCTGGGCGCCGGCATGAGCTTTGAAAAGATCCTGATCGCCAACCGCGGCGACAACCGACGCGCAGCGCAGGTTGCGTCGAAGGTCGGCCACGGCGCAGCCGAGGTCGACCGCAGACAACATGCCAGGCGCGCGCAGCGCGTGGCGATCGAGCCGCGGCACATCCATGTTCCATAAGATCCTGATCGCCAACCGCGGCGAGATCGCCTGCCGGGTCATCCGTACCGCCCGCGCGCTGGGCTACCGCACGGTGGCGGTGTTCAGCGATGCCGATGCCGGCGCGCCGCATGTGCTGCAGGCCGACGAGGCGGTGCGCATCGGCCCGCCCGCGGCCGCCGAGTCCTACTTGAACATCGCCGCGTTGCTGGCTGCCGCCAAAGCCACCGGCGCCGACGCGCTGCACCCCGGCTACGGCTTCCTGTCCGAACGGGCCGACTTCGCGCAGGCCTGCGCAGACGCCGGCCTGGTGTTCATCGGCCCGCCACCGGCCGCCATCACCGCGATGGGCGACAAGGCGGTGGCCAAGCGACGGATGATCGAAGCCGGCGTGCCCTGCGCGCCCGGCTACCTGGGTGAAGCGCAAGACGACATCACGCTCGGCGCCCAGGCAACGGCGCTGGGCTTCCCGCTGCTGGTCAAGGCGGTGGCCGGCGGCGGCGGCCGCGGCATGCGGCTGGTGCACGCTGCCGCCGAACTGCCCGCTGCGCTGGCCGGCGCACGCCGCGAGGCCTTGAGTGCCTTTGGCGACGCCACGCTGATGCTCGAACGCCTGATCCGCGGCGGCCGGCACATCGAGATCCAGGTCTTCGCCGACACCCAAGGGCATTGCATCCACCTGGGCGAGCGCGACTGCAGCGCCCAGCGCCGGCGCCAGAAGGTGATCGAGGAAGCGCCCTCGCCGATCGTCGACGCCGCGCTGCGCGCGCGCATGGGCGCCGACGCGGTGGCGGCGGCGCTGGCGGTGGGCTATGTCGGCGCCGGCACGGTGGAGTTCATCGTCGACGCGCAAGGCCAGCACTTCTTTCTGGAAATGAACACCCGACTGCAGGTGGAACACCCGGTGACCGAGTGCATCACCGGGCTGGACCTGGTCGAGTGGCAACTGCGCGTGGCCGCCGGCGAGCCGCTGCCGCTGACGCAGGAACAGGTGCAGTTCAGCGGCCACGCGATCGAGGCGCGGCTGTACACCGAAGACCCGTACGAAGGCTTCAAGCCGCAGACCGGCCGTGTCGTCCACTGGCGACCGGACGACACCACATCGCCGGGGTTGCGGACGGGTTCGCAGGCGGGTTCGGAGACAGGTTCGCGAACGGGCTTGTCGACGGGCTTGCGCATCGACCACGGCCTTGCCGAAGGCGGCGAGGTCACGCCCTGGTACGACGCGATGGTGGCCAAGTTGATCGTGCACGGCCGCGACCGCGCCGACGCCATCCGCCGCCTGCGCGCCGCGCTGGCCGACACGCCGTTGCTGGGCGTGGGCAACAACGGCCGCTTCCTGCACGACCTGCTGGGCCATCCGGCCTTTGCAGACGCCGCGGTACACACCAAGCTGATCGACGACTGGGCAGCGCTTGGCGAACCGCTGCTGCAACGGCCGCAGCCCGATGCCATCGTCTGGCTGCTGGCCGCTGCCGCGCGCGCGCGGCCGGTCGGCATGGCCGGGGCGGCCGGTACGGTCACCGCCACCGCCACCGCCACCACCACCACCACCACCACCACCACCACCACGTCCACCACGGCGGCGCGGGTCGCCATCGCCGAACAGCGGCCGGCGGCGCTGGCCCGCTGGCAATTGTCGCTGTCGTGCCAGGGCGAGACCCGCACTTTCACGGTGATGCCCGACGGTGATGCGGTGCAGGTCGGCTGGGCCGGTCTCAGCCACCGCGTGCGCCTGCTGCCGCATGCCGACCACCAGCGCCGGTTCGAGTTGGACGGTGTCCAACGCACGCTGGTCTGCCATGACGACGGCGCCCAACTGCACCTGGCCTGGAAGGCCGCCACCTTCATCTTCACCGAGCCCTCGCCCTGCCCCACCCAGCACGCCGTCACCGATGCCCGCCGGGTGCTGGCCCCGGTGGCCGGCACCGTCGCCCAGGTGGCGGTGCAGCCCGGCGACACGGTGGTCGAAGGCCAGCCGCTGGTTTGCGTCGAGGCGATGAAGATGGAGATGTGGCAGCACGCTGGCGCCGCCGGCACGGTGGCCGCCGTGCACGTGGCCGCCAACGACCCGGTGGCCGCGGGCGCGCTGCTGGTCGAACTCACCCTGGACCCGCCATCCGGCGAGAAAGCCGCCACATGAACGCTGACAACATGATCGTCGACCCGATGACCACCGACCCCATGACCGCCGCCAAGCTGACCCCCGACAAAGCCATCCTCACCTGCGCATTGACCGGCGTGCTGACCAATCCGAAACAGCATCCGGTGCCGGTCACCCCGGCGCAGATGGCCGCCGAGGCGCGCGATGCCTTCAACGCCGGCGCCAGCATCATGCACGTGCACCTGCGCAGGCAGGACGAAGGCCTCGGCCACCTGCCCAGTTGGGACCCGGACGTGGCCGACGCGGTCTGCAGCGCCATCCGCGACGCCTGCCCCGGCGTGATCATCAACCTGACCACCGGTGTGGTCGGCCAGGACATCAGCGGCCCGGCGGCCTGCATCCGCCGCGTCAGGCCCGAGATCGCTGCCTGCAACGCCGGCAGCCTGAACTACCTGAAGATCAAGGACGATGGCCAGTGGGCCTGGCCGCCGATGGTCTTCGACAACCCGGTGGCCAAGGTGCAGGCCATGCTCGACGTGATGGCCGAAGCCCACACCCACCCCGAGTTCGAATGCTTCGACGTCGGCATCGTGCGGTCGGTGGCGATGTATTTGAAGGCCGGCATGGTCAATCGGCCGCTGGGTGCGGCGCACCCGCCCCCCGAGAGAGCACCCGGCGTGCCCGACCTCAACTTCGTGATGGGCGTGGCCTCGGGCATGCCCTGCGACGCCGACCTGCTGGCCCTGCTGCCGCGCTGGCTGCCCAGCGGCGCGGTCTGGCAGGCCACGCTGATCGGTCGCGGCGAGATCTGGCCGGTGCACCAGCGCGTGGCCGAGCTGGGCGGCATGCTGCGCAGCGGGCTGGAAGACACCTTCTACCTGCCGGGCGGCGCCCGTGCCGGCGGCAACGGCGTGTTGATCGAGGCGCTGGCGGCCTGCGCCCGCCATGCCGGCCGCAGCGTGGCCACGCCCGCCGAGGCACGGGCCCACCTGGGCTTGGTCAGCGCCTGATCGGGTTGACCAGCGCGGTCGGACCGGTCGGTCCGTTCAGCGTGATCGGCTGAGTCGGCTCGGACGGCCAGGCGGCGCTGCGGCCAGGCGGCCATGCGGCCATGCGGCCATGCGGCGATTTCAACCCTCGCTGCCCCCGTTGAGCCGGCGCAGACTTTCAGCAGAAAAACGGAGGCGCGGGCACTGCCGTGGCGCGGGATCCCTACATTCATCGAGGAGGGGGCTTCCCCTCGGGCCAAGGGCGTATTGAATCCAGGGAACGGTGCTGCAGCCCTGGTGCGCGCCCCGACCAACCCCTACCCAACCGCCAGCGCTCCATGGCCGACATCCTGCTGACACGCCCGCAACATGGCCAGACGGTCTCGGCCGCCGTGGGCTCGCAGTTGGTGGTGCAACTCGACGAATCACCGACCACCGGCTATGCCTGGGCGCCGGCCATGGCCTGTGACGCGCTGCCGCTGACCGGCGACACCTTCACCCCGGCAGCCCCCGGCAGGGTGGGTGGCGGCGGCCAGCGCCGCCTCCATTTCGATGTCCGTCAGACCGGCGAGCACCCACTCGACCTGTTGCTGATGCGTCCCTGGGAAGGCGCCGATGCCGCAGTCGACCGGTTCACCGTCACCGTGCAGGCGCATCCCGCCTGAGGCTGACCGGCGCTGTCCGGCAGCCGTTCACCCGCCAAGGAGACCCCGCCAGCCCAAGCCAAAGCCCGGCCCGCTTTCGATCCAGTGGCCTTCACCCCACGTTCTGTCCGCCACCGTCCCACCGGGTGCCCTGGCGCCCTCACCTTCAGGAGACCTGCCATGTCCGATTCGACCTCAGCGCCCTGCATGGGCTGGATGCCCGACCTGCCCAGCATCAAGGACTACGACACCGACAGCGCCCAGATCAAGCCGCTGCTGGCCAAGCTGAAGGGCGCGGGCGCCAAATCTGCACCGGTCAAGCTGGCCACCAGCGTCGACCTGCGGGCCTGGTGCTCGCCGATCGAGAACCAGGGCAGCCTGGGCTCCTGCACCGCCAACGCCGGTGTCGGGCTGGTCGAGTACTTCCAGCGCCGCGCCTACGGCAAGCACATCGACGGCTCGCGCCTGTTCACCTACAAGACCACCCGCAACCTGCTGAAGTGGACCGGCGACACCGGTGCCTACCTGCGCACCACGCTGCAATCGCTGGCGCTGTTCGGCGTGCCGCCCGAAGACTACTGGCCCTACGTGATCGCCGATTTCGACAAGGAGCCGTCGGCCTTCCTGTACACCTTCGCCAGCAACTTCCAGGCGATGAAGTACTACCGGCTCGACCCGTCGGGTACCACCAAGGCGGCGCTGCTCACCGCCATCAAGACCAACCTGGCTGCCAACCTGCCGGCCTTTTTCGGCTTCACGGTCTACAGCTCCTACACCCAGGCCAGCGTGGCCAACAAGGGCGCCATTCCGTTCCCGCTCACCACCGACAAGGTCGTCGGTGGCCACGCGGTGATGGTGGTGGGCCACAACGACGCGATCAAGATCAAGCACACCGGCGCCGCCACGACCACCACCGGGGCACTGCTGATCCGCAACTCCTGGGGCACCGGCTGGGGCGATGGCGGTTACGGCTGGTTGCCCTACGAGTACGTGCTGCGCGGCCAGGCGGTGGACTGGTGGTCGCTGATCCAGGCCGAGTGGGTCGACACCGGTCAGTTCGCCTGAGCGCTGGCGCCCGCCGGCCCCGCCGCCTCCGCCACCGCCACCTTCACCACACCCGAGGCCTGGCGGGCCACCTCGGCCATGCTGTCTGCCAGCCGCGGCAGCAGCGCCAGCGGCAGGTCGTGGCCCATGCCGGGCACCATGTCCAGCGTGGCGCCAGCGATCTTGGCCACCAGGTCGGCCGCCGCAGCAGGGGGCACCAGCGGATCGACGGCGCCGTGGACCACCCGGGTGGGCACGCGGATCTGGCCCAGCATCGGCGAGCGGTCGCCGTCGGCGACGATCGCCAGCATCTGGCGCGCCGTGCCGGCAGGCCGCCAGGCGCGGCGCACCGCCGCCTCCAGCCGCTGCCGCTGACGCACCGGGTCGCCCGGGTAACCAGGGCTGCCGATGACCTGCAGCAGGCCCTCCAGATGGGCCACCACGTCGGCCACCTGGGCGCTGCGCGGGCGTGACAGCAAGGCCTGGCGGGTCTTGAGGCGCGGCTGCGGCAACTGGCGCGCGCCGCTGGTGGTCATGATCAAGGTGAGGCTGCGCACCCGCGTGGGGTGGGCAGCGGCCATGTGCTGGGCAATCATGCCGCCCATCGACGCGCCCACCACATGCGCACTGCGCACCTGCAGCGCGTCGAGCACGCCCACCGCGTCATCGGCCATGTCGCGCAGCCGGTAGGGTGCCGTCACCGGCAGGCGCAGCGTGTAGCGCAGCACCGCACCCACCATGCGCGGTGGCCCCAGGTGGTCGAAGCCCTGGCTCAGGCCGATGTCCCGGTTGTCGAAACGGATGACGCGAAAACCACGCGACACGAGGTCAGCCACCAGTTCCTCGGGCCAGGCCACGTATTGCATGCCCAGGCCCATCACCAGCAACAGCGGTTCACCCCCGGGTGGGCCTTGCACGTCGACTTCGATCTCGATGCCGTTGGCGGTGATTTTCATGAGGTGTTCGGGCCGGCTTGCATCGGCGCATGCTGCGAAAAGTTTTTGAACCGTCACCCGGGCTGACAAAGCCGTCGGCCCATTCGCGCTGGGCCGCCGCAGCGTGGGCTTCGGCTTCGGCTTCGGCTTCGGCTTCAGCGTTTGGCGTCGGGCTTGGCCGCCTTGGCCGCCTTGGCTGCCTTGGTCGCCACGGGCTTGGCGCGCGGCGCCGCCTTGGCGCGTCTTGCCGGGCGCGCCGACGTCACCGCCGCCATCGCCTGCTGCACCGCGCCGGTCATCGCCCCCTTCACCACCCCGCCCACCAGGTTGCCGACAGCACTGCCGACCGCCTCGCTCACCTGGCCCAGCCCACCCAGCAGGCGGCGCCGCGCCGTGCCCACCACCTCGCGGCCGGTGTCGGCCAGGGTGGGCGGCGCGGCGGTTTCGGCATCCATCAGGCACAGGTCGTCGAAGGCCACCCGCAGCGCGTCGGCCAGCACACGCACGTCGGGCATGGCCGCGGCGTCGGCCATCAGGCCGAAGTCCATCTGCTGGTCGTAGCTCTGCACCGTGATGTTCAGCGCCATGCCGTGCACGACGATCGACGTCGGGTAGTTCGACACCATGCGGGCACCGGCCATGTACAGCGGCACCGGCGGTCCGGGCACGTTGCTGATCACCAGGTTGGCCACCAATGGAATGCGGTCGGCCACCCGGGCCTTGCCGTAGATCGAGGTCAGCGCCTCGACCAGCCAGGGGATGCCGATCGACGGGTAGTCGGTGGGCAGCACGCTCTTGAGTCCGCCCATGGTGGACTTCATCGCGGCGCTGGCGCCCTTGATGTGGTCCAGCCGCTTGCGCAGGTCGGCCACCTGGGTGCCCAGGCTCACCAGCGTCATCGAGGCCTGGTTGTCCGATCGGGTGTCGCCGCTCGCGCGCAGCGAGATCGGCACCGCCGCCACCAGGCTCTTGCGCGGCACGCCGCCATGCTGGCCCAGCCAGCGCCGCAGCGCGGTGGCGCACAGCAGCAGCACGATGTCGTTGAGCTTGCAGTCGTTGAGCCGCGCGCTGGCCTTCAGCGGGGCCAGCGGCAGACTGAGGGCAGCAAAGGCCCGGCCGGCACCGACGCTGGTGTTCAGCGCGGTGCGCGGCGCCAGCGTCAGGTTCGACGAGGCGTTGGCCGCCTTGCCCCGCAACAACGCGCTCTTCTGCAGGGCCTGGCTCGCCGCGCCGGCCAGCGTGCTGACCGTGCCGGGCAATTGCTTGACGATCTGCACCACCTGCTGCGCCTCGGTGGCGATGGCGCCACGCAGCATCTCCGACCAGCCCAGCTTGAAGACCTTGCTGCGCTTGGCTGGCTTGACCGGCATTTCGCGGCCCTCGGCCTGCAGGTCCATCAGCACCTGGGCCAGGGCCACCGCCGCCTGGCCGTCGACCGCCGCATGGTGCAGCTGGGTGTACAAGCCCACCCGCCGGCAACCGTTGGCCGCCGGAGCCAGGCCGTCGAAGACATGCATCTTCCAGAGCGGGCGGCTGCGGTCCAGCAGCACCGGATGCAGTTGCGACACCGCGGCCTCCAGCGCGGCCAGGCCGTCGCCCAGCTTGGCCGACGGCGGCAGCGCGATCTCGACGATGTGCTCGGCCAGATCGGGGTCGGCGTCTACCCAGGCGGGGTTGGCCAGGTTCAGCGGCATCCACCAGACCCGGCGGCGCAGCGCCGGCGCGAACGGCAGCCGGGTGGCGATGTGCCGGCGCAGGCGAACGACGAACTTGCCGCGCGAGCCGGCGGGCAACTCGAAGACGTGCAGCGCGCCGACGTGCATCGGCATTTCGGGCGTCTCGAGGTGGAGGAAGGTGGCGTCCAGGCCGGAGAGCTGCTTCATGCGCCGCATGCTAGGCCGCTGCCGCTGCCTGCCGGGCGGGTGTTCTCCCTAAACTGTCAATCCACCGCCACCGCCATCGCCACCGCACCGCACCGCACCGCACCGCACCGCACCGCCACCGCAACTGCCACCGCAACTGGCGCCACGCCGCGCCACATCACACCAGGGCCTTGGGCCTCGGGTCAGGGTTGGGGCCGGGGCGCCAGCTGCATCCAGGCCGCCAACACCTGCGGCGCAGACAGATCGGCCACCTTGGCGCCGGCCGTCGGCAAGCGCGGGCCCAGCGCGATGACGCTGGCCCCAGGCGCACGCGGCAGCCAGCGGCCCCAGCCGAACTGGCCGTACAGCACCACCAGCGGGCAATCCATCGCGGCGGCGACATGGGCCGGGCCGGTGTCGACCGAGACCATGCTGTGCGCCAGCGCAGCCACACCCACCAGGCGCGGCAGGCTGAGGTCCAGCGCGGCCGCATTGACCACCCGCGTGCCGGCCGGCGTTGCGCCCACCGCGTCGACGATCTGCTGCGCCAGCCCCGCTTCGCGCGGTGAACCGCAGACCAGCACCGCCGCACCCGGCAAATGATGGGTGATGCCGCGAACCACCTCGGCCCAACGCTCGGCCGGCCAGTGCTTGTCATGGCCCGCCGTGGCCAGGCGGCCACGTTTGTGGGTTTTCTTGTGGCCGGGCTGCACCAGCACCAGCGGATGGCCGGCCAGGCCCTGCGCCTGCAGCCAGGCGCGGGTGTCGCTGTGCCAGGCCGACGGCGACTGCAAACGCGGCTGCGCCGGCACGGTGATGGGCAGGGCCGGACCGGGCACGGCAGCGGCATCCAGCGCGGCGATCTGCAGCCACCAATCGGCCCAGTGGATGGCGTCGCCGGGCCAGTAGCGCCAGGCGCGCACGATCCGATCTTCGGGCACGCCGGCGCGCTGCAGGAAACGGGCGGCATGGTCGTCGGGGTCGCACAGGTAGACCGGGCCGCGGTGGTGGCGCAGCCAGGCCGCAGCGCTTTGCTGCGAGGGTGTCAGCCAATACGGGGAGCGCCGGCTGCTGAGCAGGCGCACTTCGCCCACGGCGGGGTGGCCGTCCAGCAGCACCGAGGTCCAGGCGCCCGAGCCGAGCACATGCACCGGCCGGCCATAGCGCTGGTGCAGCGCCTCCAGCAGCACGGTGAGCAGCACCACGTCGCCCAGCGCGGCGAAGCGGATGACCACCGGTGCGTCGGGATCGGCCGTCGAAGCACGCGCTTTCGCGCCTGGCAGGAAACGGTGCAGGACCATCCGGACAAGGTATCAGATCGAGCGCGCCGCGGCCCGCCGTTCGCGCAGCGCCAACCCTTCGTTGACCAACAGCGCGCCGATCACCAGCGCGCCGCCGCTCAGGGCCGTGGCGCCCGGCGCCTCGCCCGCACCCACCCAGGCGAGCAGCACGCCGAAGATCACCTCCAGCAGGCCGATCAGCGAGATCTCGGGCGCCGCCAGCACCTTGGTGAGCCCGACCACCAACAGGCAAGGGATCGCCAGCTGGAACACCCCCAGCAGCGCCAGCAGCGACAGGTCGTGTGCGGTGGCCGACAAGGGCAGCGACATCGGCAGGGTGACCACTGCCGACAGCAGCGCGCCCAGCAGCACGGCCGGCAGCATGTCGGGCTCGGCCACCGCGGGATCGGCGGCATGGCGCTGGTGCAGGTGCTGCAGCAGCGTCCAGTTGGTGGCACCGGCCAGCGGCACGCCCAGCGCCACCAGCGCGCCGGTCATCGGCACGCCGGGCGCAAACGCCTGGCGGCCGAACATCCAGGCAATGCCCGCACCCGCCACCGCGATCGCCACCCAGGTCCGGCGCGGCAGCCGGTGATTCAGGAACACGCGTGCAAACAGCGCGGTGAGCAGCGGGGCGATCGACATCGTGATCAGCACCGTGGCCACGGTGGTGAGCGTGATGGCGAGCATGAAGTTGGTGAACATCACCATCCAGCACAGCGCCGACACCCACAAGGCCCGGCCGCCGCGGCGGATGTCGGCCCACAACCGCGGCCCGCGCAGCCACCACAGCGCGGCCACCAGCGCCAGCGCATTGAAGGCGCTGCGCCAGAACGTGACCTCGAAGCTTCGCGCGGCCTCCAGGTGCCGCGTCACCACGCCGGCGGTGCTCCACATCAGCGTGATCACCACCATCAACAGCACTGCGCGGGAATGAGACAGGGCCATGTGCACCGCGAAGGAATTGAAGGGGGCCGCAAAGCGGCCCGGGCAATCATCTGACTGGAACCCCCGCTTGGCGGGGGCCTGGGGTGCGATCCTGTCCAGGTCGACGCCCGGGGGCGGGGCGGGCGGGAATAGGCGGAACGCTTATTCCCGGCTGGCCCGCCTCCGGTCATGTTCGGTCAGGAACCGCTTGCGCACCCGGATCGACTTCGGCGTGATCTCGACCAGCTCGTCGTCCTCGATGAATTCGACGCCGTACTCCAGCGTCAGCTCGATCGGCGGCGTGACCTTGATCGCGTCTTCCTTGCCCGAGACGCGGAAGTTGGTCAGCTGCTTGGTGCGGGTGGCATTGACCACCAGGTCGTTTTCGCGGTTGTGGATGCCGACGATCATGCCCTCGTAGACCGGGTCATTTGCTCTGACGAACATCCTGCCGCGATCGTCCAGCTTGCCCAGCGCATAGGTGAAGATCTCGCCCGCGTCCATGCTGATCAGCACACCGTTCTTGCGGCTGGCGATGTCGCCCTTGTGCGGCTCGTAGCCGTCGAAGATGTTGCTGATCAGGCCCGAACCGCGGGTCAGGTTCATGAACTCGTTGGTGAAGCCGATCAGGCCCCGCGCCGGGATGCGGTACTCCAGGCGCACGCGGCCACGGCCATCAGGCTCCATGTTCACCAGCTCGCCCTTGCGCTCGCCCAGGGCCTGCATCACGCCACCCTGGTGGGTCTCCTCGACGTCGGCGGTCACCAGCTCGATGGGCTCGTGGCGCTCGCCGTCGACATCATGGAACACCACCCGCGGCTTGCTGACCGCCAGCTCGTAGCCCTCGCGGCGCATGTTCTCCAGCAGGATGGTCAGGTGCAGTTCACCGCGACCCATCACTTCAAAGATGCCGTCTTCCTCGGTCTCCTTGACGCGCAGCGCGACGTTGCTCTGCAGCTCTTTCTGCAACCGGTCCCACAACTGGCGGCTGGTGACGTACTTGCCTTCGCGGCCGGCCAGCGGGCTGGTGTTGACGCAGAAGTTCATCGTCAGCGTCGGCTCGTCCACCTTCAACATCGGCAGCGGCCGGGGGTCGAGCGGGTCGGTCACGGTGACACCGATGCCCAGGTTCTCGATGCCGTTGATCAGCACGATCTCGCCCGGGCCGGCTTCGGTCACCTGGACGCGGTCCAGGCCCTGGAAGGTCAGCACTTGGTTGACCCGCCCCTTCACCGACTTGCCGTCCGGGCCTTCCATCACCAGCACTTCCATGCCGGGCTTGATGGTGCCGGCGCCGATGCGGCCGACGCCGATGCGCCCGACGAAGGTGGAGAAGTCCAGCGCCGAGATCTGCAATTGCAGCGGTGCGGCAGGGTCGCCGGTCTGCGCCGGCACATGCGTCAGGATGGTGTTGAACAGGGCCGACATGTCGGGGCCCCACTGCTCGCCGCGCTCGCCCTCGACCAGCGACGACCAGCCGTTGATGCCCGAGGCATACACCACCGGGAAGTCCAGCTGCTCGTCGGTGGCACCCAGCTTGTCGAACAGGTCGAAGGCAGCGTTGATCACTGCATCGGGCTTGGCGCCCGGCTTGTCGACCTTGTTGACCACGACGATGGGTTTGAGGCCCAGTGCCAGCGCCTTCTTGGTGACGAAGCGGGTCTGCGGCATCGGGCCTTCCTGGGCATCGATCAGCAGCACCACGCCGTCGACCATCGACAGCGCACGTTCCACTTCACCGCCGAAATCGGCGTGGCCGGGCGTGTCGACGATGTTGATGTGCGTGCCTTCCCAGCTGACTGCACAGTTCTTGGCCAGGATGGTGATGCCGCGCTCACGCTCGATGGCGTTGCTGTCCATCACGGTGTCGACCACCTTCTCGTGCTCGGCGAAGGTGCCCGACTGGCGCAGCAACTGGTCGACCATGGTGGTCTTGCCGTGGTCGACGTGCGCGATGATGGCGATGTTGCGTATTTGCAGGGTCATGGTGGTTCTCGTGAAGATTCGGGGGTCAGGCAGTCTGGGCAGCGGTCTGGGCGGCAGCCTGGCCAGCCGCAGGCGCGCGGTCGGGGGGCTCGGCGGCACCGGTGGCGCCGGGCCTCAGCGCCCGCACCTCGGTCGGGCTCATCAAGCGGTCGGCGATCAATTCGCCTGCGGTCAAGTGGGCGCTGCCCAGAAATTCACCGGGTCCGGGGCCGTAGACCCGCAGTGCCGGCATGTCGGGTTCAAGCACGCGCCGGCGCAGGCCGGTGAGGAACCTGCCGGCTTCGTCGGCCTCCAGTGCCAGGCTCGGCCAATCAGCCAGCAAGGTGTCCACCGGCTTCAGACAGGCCAGGCGCTCAGGCTCGCTCATGATTTCCAACTCGGCCAGCGTCACCGCGCCGGCCAGCATCAGCGGGCCGCTGGCCGTGCGGCGCAGACCGCTCAGGTGGGCGCCACAACCCAGGGCCTCGCCGATGTCTTCGGCCAGCGTGCGGATGTAGGTGCCCTTGCTGCAATGCACCTCGAGCACCACCTCGGTATCTTGCCAAGCGATGATGTCGAGCGCATGAATCGTCACCCGGCGGGTCTCGCGCTCTACTGTCTGTCCGGCGCGGGCATATTCGTACAGCGCCTTGCCGTCCTTCTTCAGCGCCGAATGCATCGGCGGCAGCTGGTCGATGGCCCCGGTGAAACGCGCCACCACGGCGTCGAGCTTCGCACGGTCGACCTGGACCGATCGTTGCTCGACAACGTCACCTTCCAGGTCGCCGGTGCTCGTGCGCTGGCCCAGCCGCAAGGTGGCACGGTAGGCCTTGTCGGCATCCAGGCTGACCTGGCTGAACTTGGTGGCCGCGCCGAAACACAGCGGCAGCAAGCCGGTGGCCAGCGGGTCGAGCGTTCCGGTGTGGCCGGCCTTTTCGGCCCGCAGCAGCCACTTCGCCTTTTGCAGCGCGTCGTTGCTCGTCCAGCCCAAGGGCTTGTCGAGCAACAGCACACCATGCACTGCATGGCGTGTGATCCTCTGGCGCGCGGTGGGAGCCAAGGCGGTCAGTCCTCTATCGCCCGCGTCGCGTTGGCGGTGCGGATCAGCGCGCTCAATTCGGCCGCGTGCTCGGTGGTCCGGTCGAACAGGAAGTGCAGCGTCGGCACGGTGTGGATCTGCAAGCGCTTGAACAGGCCGTTCCGCAGGAAGCCGGCAGCCTCGTTCAAACCGATCTCGCACTCGGTGGTGTCGCCCACCAGCACCGAGAAATACACCTTGGCATGGGCGTAGTCGGGCGTCACCTGCACGCTGTTGACGGTGACCATGCCGATGCGCGGGTCCTTCAGGTCGCGGATCAGCTCGCCCAGATCACGCTGGATCTGGTCGCTGACCCGCAGGCTGCGGTTGGGAATGGCTCTTTTGTGGCGCATGGTGTTTCCTTGGGGTTGATCCTTAAGTACAAACCCCGCCTTCTTTTCAGAAGGCGGGGTTTGCAGTCAGGAGCAAATCCGCCTTACAGCGATCGCGCGACTTCCTTGACCTCGAAGAATTCCAGCTGGTCGCCCTCGGCGATGTCGTTGTAGTTCTTCAGCTTGATGCCGCACTCGAAGCCTTCAGCCACTTCGCGCACATCGTCCTTCATGCGTTTGACCGAATCGATCTCGCCGGTGTAGATCACCACGTTCTCGCGCAGCAGGCGGAACTTGGCGTTGCGGCGCGCCACACCGGTCATGACCATGCAACCCGCCACCGTTCCGATCTTGCTGGCAACGAACACGGTGCGGATCTCGGCCGAGCCAATCAGCTCTTCGCGCTGCTCAGGCGCCAACATGCCGGTCATCGCAGCCTTCACCTCGTCGACCGCGTCGTAGATGATGTTGTAGTAGCGCAGGTCGACGTCGTTGCCTTCGGCCAGCTTGCGCGCGCTGGACTCGGCGCGCACGTTGAAGCCGATGATGACCGCCTTGGAGGCGATCGCCAGGTTGACATCGCTTTCAGTGATGCCACCGACCGCGGCATGCACGATCTGCACCTTGACCTCGGGTGTGCTGAGCTTGACCAGCGACTGCCCCAGAGCTTCTTGCGAGCCCTGCACATCGGCCTTGATGATCAGCGCCAAGGTCTGCGCGGCGCCCTCGCCCACATTGTCGAAGATGTTGTCGAGCTTGGCGGCCTGGCGACGGTTCAGCGTCACCTCGCGGTACTTGCCCTGGCGGAAGGTGGCGATCTCACGGGCCCGACGTTCGTCGGTCAACACCATGAACTCGTCGCCGGCCTGCGGCACCTCGGTCAGGCCCTGGATCTCGACGGGAATCGACGGGCCGGCTTCCTGGCAGGCCTTGCCGTCTTCGTCCAGCATGGCGCGCACACGGCCATAACTGGAACCTGCCAGCACGATGTCGCCGCGCTTGAGCGTGCCGCTCTGCACCAGCACCGTGGCCACCGGGCCGCGGCCCTTGTCGAGCTTGGCTTCGATCACCAGGCCCTTGGCCAGCGCCTGCGTCGGCGCCTTCAGTTCGAGCACCTCGGCCTGCAGCAGCACTTGTTCCAGCAGGCTGTCGATGCCTTCACCGGTCTTGGCCGACACGGGCACGAACGGCACGTCACCGCCGAAGTCCTCAGGCACCACCGATTCGGCCACCAGTTCGCCCTTCAGGCGTTCGAGGTTGGCACCCGGCTTGTCGATCTTGTTCATCGCCACGATCAGCGGCACGTTGGCCGCCTTGGCGTGGGCGATGGCCTCCTTGGTCTGCGGCATCACGCCGTCGTCGGCCGCCACGACCAGGATCACCAGGTCGGTGGCGGTGGCGCCGCGCGCCCGCATCGCAGTGAACGCGGCGTGGCCCGGGGTGTCCAGGAAGGTGATCATGCCGCGCGGTGTTTCCACGTGGTACGCACCGATGTGCTGGGTGATGCCGCCGGCCTCGCCCGCGGCCACGCGGGTGGTGCGGATGTAGTCGAGCAATGAGGTCTTGCCGTGGTCGACGTGGCCCATGATGGTGACCACCGGTGCCCGCGGCATCTGCTCGCCCTGCGTCGCGATGTGCTCTTCTTCGAGAAACGCGTCGGGGTCGTCGAGCTTGGCGGTGAAGGCCTTGTGGCCCATCTCCTCGACCACGATCATCGCGGTCTCCTGGTCGAGCTGCTGGTTGATCGTGACCATCTGGCCCAGCTTCATCAGCTGCTTGATCACCTCGGCCGCCTTGACCGACATCTTGTGGGCCAGATCGGCCACGCTGATGGTCTCGGGAATGTGCACGTCCTGGATCACCATCTCGGTGGGTGCCTGGAAGTTGCTGTTGCCCTGGTCGCGTTCGCCACGGCGGCCGCCGCGCGGGGCACGCCAGCCGGGCCGGTTGGCGCCACCGCCGTCGGTGCGGCCCTTGCTGGCAGCTGCACGTTTCTTGGCCGCGTCGTCAGCCCAGCTCGAGGACAGCTTCTCGCTCTTGACCGACTTCTTGTCGCCCGGTTTCGCGGCCGCGCCGGCCGTGGCAGCGCCCGGCGCACCCGGCACGACCTTGGGCTTGTGGATGGTGCCCGAGATGGCTTCCTTACCGGCCACGGGCTTGGCTTCTTCCGGCTTCTTGGCCAGCATCACCTTTTTCGGCGCGTTCATCATCGCGCGGATCGCGGCGGCTTCGTTCTCGGCCGCCTGGCGACGCTTGGCCACCGCGGCCAACGCGGCCTTTTCGGCAGCGTCGGCGTCACCGGCCTTGACGATGCGGATCCCTGGCTTGGCTGCCTCGACGGCGGCCGCGGCCACAGGTGCTGCAGCTGCAGCTGGCACGGCCGTCACGCTGGGCGCGGCCGCCACGCCCTTGGCGGGCCCGGAAGCTTTTTCGATCGCGACGGCGGCGGCGGCCTTCGCAGCGGCTTCCACCGCATCGCGCGCGGCAGTGGCTTCGGCTGCCGCCTTCAATTCAGCCGCTGCGGCAGCGGCCTGCGCCGCGGCCTCGGCCACAGCACGGTCAGCCTGCTCGCGTTCGGCACGTTCGCGGGCCTGCGCGGCCATCTGGGCTTCTTCGTGGCGCAACTGCTCGGCCTGCGCGTTGGCCTCGTCTTCGCGACGCTGAAGTTCAGCGTCGTCGACCGCTGCCGGCGCCTCGAAACTGCTGCCAGCCGGTGCGTCGTCGCGCTTGATGAACGTGCGCGTCTTCTTGGTCTGCACCGGAATCGTGCGCGCCTTGCCGGAAGCGTCGGCCTGGCGAATCTCGCTGGTCGTGCGCTTGGTCAGCGTGATCTTCTTGCGGTCAGCGCTGTCGGTGCCATGCGACTTGCGCAGGTGCTCCAACAGGCGTTCCTTGTCGAACTCGGTCAGCGCGTCGTCGGGCGACTTCTTCGCGACACCGGCAGACTGCAGCTGCTCGAGCAGCGTCCCGACAGGACGGTTGAGCTCGGCTGCGAACTGGGCGACGGTCGTCACGGCCATGGGTGAATTTCCTTGCAAATCTTCGGTGCGGTGCGGGGCGATGGTGTCAGGCGAGCGTTGGGCTTGCGCCGCGTCAAGCGGTGAACCAATGCTCCCGCGCCTTCATGATCAATGTCTTGGCAGCGGCCTCGTCGATCGAGGTCATCTCGATCAACTCGTCCACGGCCAGGTCGGCCAGGTCGTCGCGGCTGTGCACGCCGCCGTCGGCCAGCTTGCCGATCAGCTCGGGCGTCAGACCCTGACCCTCGAATTCGAGGTCGCGCAGATCCTGGGACACGGCCTCGACGCTCTCTTCGCGGGCGATTTCCATCGTCAGCAGCGCGTCCTTGGCACGGGTGCGAAGCTCGTGCACGGTGTCCTCGTCGAAGGCGTCCATCTCCAGCATTTCCTGCAGCGGCACATAGGCCACTTCTTCCAGGCTGGAGAAGCCTTCGGCGATCAACATGTCGGCGACTTCCTGATCGACGTCGAGCTTGTCGACGAACAGCTTGCGGATCGAATCACTCTCGACGGCCTGCTTGGCCTGCGACTCCTCGGCCGACATGATGTTGATGCGCCAGCCGGTCAGCTCGCTGGCGAGCCTCACGTTCTGGCCACCACGGCCGATGGCGATCGCGAGATTTTCCTCGTCGACCACCACATCCATCGCATGCTTTTCTTCGTCGACCACGATCGACTGCACGTTGGCCGGGGCCAGCGCACCGATGACGAACTGCGCCGGGTCATCGGACCACAGCACGATGTCGACCCGCTCACCGGCCAACTCGTTGGTCACCGCATTGACGCGCGAACCGCGCACGCCGACGCAAGTGCCGATCGGGTCGACCCGCTTGTCGTGCGAAACCACGGCGATCTTCGCGCGGCTGCCGCTGTCGCGGGCGCAGCTCTTGATCTCGAGCAGCCCCTGCTCCATCTCGGGCACTTCCTGGGCGAAGAGTTCCATCATGAAACCCGGCGCCGAACGCGACAGCATGATCTGCGGACCACGGGCCACGGTGTCGATGCCGGCGATGTAGGCCCGCACCCGATCGCCCGTGCGCAGGTTTTCTTTGGGAATCATCTCGGTGCGCTTCAGGCGCCCTTCGACGCGGCCGCTCTCGACGATGATGTCGCCCTTGTCCAGCCGCTTGACGGTACCGACGAAAACCTTGTCGCCGCGCGACAGAAAGTCGTTGAGCAAGGTCTCGCGCTCGGCATCACGGATCTTCTGCAGGATCACCTGCTTGGCGGCCATGGCGCCGATCCGGCCGATCGGCACCGAGTCAGCCGATTCCTCGATGTAGTCACCGACCTCGATGTCGGCGATGCGGTCGAGTGCGTCGGACAACATCTCCTCGGCATCGGGGTTTTGCAAGCCGGCCTCGTCGGGCACCACCAGCCAACGCCGGAAAGTCTCGTAATCGCCGGTATCGCGGTCCACCGCCACGCGGATTTCGACCTCGCCGCCGTGCAATTTCTTGGTGGCCTGCGCCAACGCCGCCTCGACCGCACCGAACACGATCTCGCCGTCCACACTCTTCTCTCGAGAAATGGCTTCGACCAACATCAACATTTCGCGGTTCATCAGTCCTGACCTCCGTCTATCTTCTCGGCCACTCGTTCGGAAACGGTGTCCTGCAACCCATCCTCTGACAACGCGCCACGCCGACCGTTGAAGTCGACATTCGGCACGAGGCGGGCCTCACGCACTTCGTCCAACAAAAAATCCAGCGTTTCCTGCGCCGACGCCGCCGCCGCATCTACCAAGCCCGCCGCAACCGCCTTGGCGGCCCGCTTCAGTGCGGTGCGCGATGTCGGGCGGTCGCTAGGCAACAGCAACCGCCAAACCGCGTCATCGGCAACCGCCGCTGGCAACGTCGGCGCATCAACAACAACCGCCGCGGTCGGTGCGAGCAAAGTGCCACGCCACTTCTTGCGGCCCTGGAACGCCTCCCGCAACGTCACTTCCACCTCCGCACCCACAAACCGCCGCCAGTCGGCCGGCTTCTTGAGCGGCCGATCCAAGCCCGGCGATGACACTTCGAGCCGGTCGTACTCCACCGCCTCGACTTCAAATACATACTGCAACTGCCGGGTGACCATTTCGCAGTCTTCAACCAGGACAAACTCGCCCGGCCCGGTGCCGTACCCCTGCCCCGGCAGCCGATCAATCGTGATGCGCAGCAGTCCACCCGCCGATCGCTCGACGTCCACGAGGTCATATCCCAACCCGGTGACGGTGCGCTCCAGCGCTTGCTGCCAACTCATCGTGCCCAGTTCAATTCTTGAAGTGCGAAAAAATAGGTGATTCCGGATCGAGCAAAAAAAATGGGCTGGAAAATCCGCCCACTTTGCTCTACAGCGAAAGGCGAATTATAGCCTGCAAGCGCAAGGCCGGCAACACCCCGGGGCCGCGGCTTGCCCCTGCGTGAGAGAATCCAAGGCTTCGTTTCAAGGGCTGCGCCAGCGCCAATGCCTGCCGCGCAGACCGCCAACCACAGGACTGACCAGCCATGGGTTTTCTCGCCGGCAAGCGCTTGTTGATCACGGGCGTGCTGAACAACCGCTCCATCGCCTACGGCATCGCGCGGGCCTGCCACCGTGAAGGCGCCGAGCTGGCCTTCAGCTACCAAGGAGACCGCTTCCGGGACCGGATCACCGCGTTCGCAGCCGAGTTCGGCTCCGAACTGGTGTTCGATTGCGACGTGTCCGACGACGCGCAGATCGAACGCCTGTTCACCGACCTGGGTGCGCACTGGGACCAGTTCGACGGCTTCGTGCATGCCATCGCCTTTGCCCCGCGCGAGGCCATTGCCGGTGACTTCCTCGACGGCATGACGCGGGAGAACTTCCGCATCGCCCACGACATCTCCAGCTACAGCTTCCCGGCGCTGGCCAAGGCCGCCCTGCCCCGCCTGCGCCCCGGCGCGGCGCTGCTGACGCTGACCTACCTGGGCGCCATGCGCTACGTGCCCAACTACAACACCATGGGCCTGGCCAAGGCGTCGCTCGAAGCCGGCGTGCGCTTCCTGGCGCAGAGCCTGGGCGCCAAGGGCATCCGCGTCAATGGCATTTCGGCCGGACCGATCAAGACGCTGGCGGCCAGCGGCATCAAGGACTTCAGCAAGCTGCTGAGCGAGTTCGCCGCCACCACGCCGATCCGCCGGGCGATCACGATCGACGACGTCGGCAACACCGCCGCCTTCCTGCTGAGCGACCTGGCCGCGGGCATCAGCGCCGAGATCGTCTACGTTGACGGCGGATTCAGCCACGTCGCGATCGGCAGCCCCGAGGCCTGATGTTTACGCTGGACCGGAGCATGGAAAAGCCGCCCGAGGGCGGCTTTTTTGCGGCTGCAGTACGCGATCAAGTCGCCTGGCGAACGCAATCCACGTAGTAGCGCCCTTCGACGCCGCCCTCGTCCTCCACCAGGCCGTGCACGTCGGTGGCGAAACCCGGAAAGCGGGCGTTGAACTGGCGCGTGAACTTCAGGTACTGCACGATCTTGCGGTTGAAGCGCTCGCCCGGAATCAGCAGCGGGATGCCCGGCGGGTACGGCGTCAGCAGCGCGGTGGTGATGCGGCCCTCCAATTCGTCGATGTCGACCCGCTCGGTCTCGCGGCGCGCGATGTAGGCGAAGGCGTCGCTCGGTTTCATCGCCGGCTGCAGGTCGGATTGGTAGACATCGGTGGTCAGCCGCGCGATGTCGCCCTTGGCGTATTCATCGTGCATGGCCTGGCACAGGTCTTTCAGGCCCATCTTCTCGTACTGCGGGTGCGCCTGGCAGAACTCCGGCAGGATGCGCCACATCGGTGCATTGCGGTCGTAGTCGTCCTTGAACTGCTGCAGCGCGGTCAGCAGCGTGTTCCAGCGGCCCTTGGTGATGCCGATGGTGAACAGGATGAAGAACGAATAGAGGCCGGTCTTCTCGACCACCACGCCATGCTCGGCCAGGAACTTGGTGACGATGCCGGCCGGAATACCCGTCTTGGCGAACTTGCCCGACATGTCCATGCCCGGCGTGATGATGGTGCACTTGATCGGGTCGAGCAGGTTGAAGCCGGCGGCCAGGTCGCCGAAGCCATGCCACTTGTCCTTGGCCTTGAGCGTCCAGCCCTCGGCGCGGCCGATGCCTTCTTCGACCAGCTTGTCCGGGCCCCAGACCTTGAACCACCAGTCGCGGCCGAACTCCTTGTCGACCTTGCGCATCGCGCGGCGGAATTCCATCGCCTCCTTGATGCTCTCTTCCACCAGCGCGGTGCCGCCGGGCGGCTCCATCATCGCTGCGGCCACGTCGCAACTGGCGATGATGGCGTACTGCGGGCTGGTGCTGGTGTGCATCAGGTAGGCCTCGTTGAAGAGGTGGCGGTCGAGCTTGACGGTCTGCGAATCCTGCACCAGCACCTGCGAGGCCTGGCTCAGGCCGGCCAGCAGCTTGTGGGTGGACTGGGTGGCGTAGACCATCGCCTGCTTGGGCCGCACCCGGTGCTTGCCCATCGCGTGGAAGCTGCCGTAGAACTTGTGAAAGGCGGCGTGCGGCAGCCAGGCTTCGTCGAAGTGCAGGTTGTCGATGTAGCCGTCGACCATGCCCTTGATGACCTCGGTGTTGTAGAGCACACCGTCGTAGGTGCTTTGCGTCAGCGTCATCACCCGCGGCCGCACGGTCTTGGGGTCGACGCCGGCCAGCAGCGGGTTGGCGGCGATCTTGCGCTCGATCGCGTCGCGGCTGAATTCACTCTGCGGGATCGGCCCGATGATGCCGTAGTGGTTGCGCGTGGGCGTCATGAACACCGGCACCGAGCCGGTCATGATGATCGCGTGCAGGATGCTCTTGTGGCAGTTGCGGTCGACCACCACCACGTCGCCCGGCGCCACCGTGTGGTGCCAAACCATCTTGTTGGACGTCGACGTGCCGTTGGTCACGAAGAAACAATGGTCGGCGTTGAAGATGCGCGCCGCATTCTTCTCGCTGGCCGCCACCGGGCCGGTGTGGTCGAGCAATTGGCCCAGTTCTTCCACCGCATTGCAGACGTCTGCGCGCAGCATGTTCTCGCCGAAGAACTGGTGGAACATCTGGCCGACCGGGCTTTTCAGGAACGCCACGCCACCTGAGTGGCCCGGGCAGTGCCAGGAATACGAGCCGTCCTGCGCGTAGTCGATCAGCGCCTTGAAGAACGGCGGCGCCACGCCGTCGAGGTAGCTCTTGGCCTCGCGGATGATGTGCCGGGCCACGAACTCGGGCGTGTCCTCGAACATGTGGATGAAGCCGTGCAGCTCGCGCAGGATGTCGTTGGGGATGTGCTGGCTGGTGCGCGTCTCGCCGTACAGGTAGATCGGGATGTCGCTGTTCTTGAAGCGGATCTC
>JBBQVF010000017.1:0-46790 GCA_038211805.1 Burkholderiales bacterium
GGCGGATAGCCCCGCCGGACGATCTGCGCGCGCCAGTAGCGACCGCGCTTGGAAATGCTTGCCACGTTGACCAACCTCCTAGGTGAAGCAGGTCATCAGTCTTTGGCAGTGGCAAATTTGTGGCAAACACTCGTTTTGGACGGTGTTCGCCAGTAAAAAAGGACCTGCACTCTCGCGCAAGTCCTTGTTTTACTTCGGCTTTCTTTGGCTCCCCGACCTGGGCTCGAACCAGGGACCTACGGATTAACAGTCCGGCGCTCTACCAACTGAGCTATCGGGGAACTTAGCCCGTAAGTATAGCCTGAGCTTCAGGCTGCAGTCAAAGACTCAGCTGAATCGAGCTGTGCCAAGTGCGCGGCGCCAACGGGTACAGGTAAGCGTGCTCGTACTGATAGGGCGTCATTTGCCAGGCGCGATGGTCAGTCAGGTTGTCAACGCCGGCACGCCACAACCAGCTGTAGCCAGCGGTCTTCCAGCCGTAGCGCAGGGACAGGTCGAAGCGGGTCCAGCCCGGTGCCGTGATGCTGTTGTCGGGCAGCACCATGCGCTCGCCTTCGCGGGTGACAAAACCAAGCAGGGCCAGGCCGGGCAGGGCAAGTACGTTGTAAGCCACCTGGGCTTTCAAGCTGTTGGCCGGCACATTGGCCGGGCGCTGACCGTTCAGCGCTGCGTCCAGCGACCCTTCACGCCTGGCGTTCAGCAGCATGGCGCTGCCGCGCAGGTTCCAGGGGCCGGCGCGCCAGTCGGCCTCGGCCTCCACGCCGCGGTGGCGGGCCTGGCCATCGGCTTGCCGGGTGCAGGTGTCGGTGTTGTCGCATGGGCCGATGTCGCGCCATGCCGGGCGCTGGATGTCGAACGCCGCGAGGCGCCAGTCCAGCGTGTTGGTGCTGTGCTTCATGCCGGCTTCGAACTGCTCGCTTTTCAGGGCCGGCAACGCCTGCCCCGCGTTGGTGTACCGCGACCGGTTGGGTGCCACCTCGGATTCGACGCCCTGGCCCCAGCTGGCGTAGACCGTGGTCTGGCGTCCGATGGCATGGGTCAGCGCAAACCAGGGCGTGGTGAAGCCCTGGCTGTATCGCGTGGGCCGCGAACCGTCGGTGCGCACGCTGTCGCGCCGCAGCTGGCTGTGGCGCAGGCCGGCCCAAAGCGTCCACTGCGGGCTGAGCACGATGGTGTCCTGCAGATGCCATTCGGTGCTGCGCTCGTCGCGGTTGGTGTTGTCGTCGGTCAGCGTGGGGTCGGCGGGCAGCACCACGTTGCCGCTGATGTTGCCGACACCCACCCCGTTGTAGGCCTGTCGTTCGAAGCGCGCCTGGTAGCGGGTGCCGATGAGACCGAGGTTGAAGCGGTGTTCCGTCGCGGCGAGCATGGCCCGGCCGGTGATCGACAGGTCACCCGCGTCACTGGTTCGACGTTCGTTCTCGCTGCGGAAGTCGTAAAGGTCGAAGCTGCCGTCACTGCAGTAGCGGCTGTAGTCGTTGTCGGCGCTGCAGCCGAAGGGGAAGGCCACGCGGTCGTCGCTGTCCAGCCGCTGCCGCATGGCGTGTGCGACAAGTTTCAAGTCGCTGGCCAGCGACTGGGTGTAGCGCAGCGAGGTGGTCTGGCCTTGCAGCACCACCGGTTGGGTCCAGGGCTGGTTGTTCAGGTTGATGCGCGGGTCGATGCCGTTGGCATCCGGCAGTCGCTTGCCCAGCAGGCTGAAGCCGGGTGTGCTGGGTTGGGTCTGGCGGCTCCATTCGAGCTCGGCCTCCAACAAGCTGCCGGCGCTGGGCTGCAGTTCGACGGCGCCAGCCAGCATCTTGCCTTGGCCTCGGCTGTCGTCGGTGCGTGGGTCGATGTGGGCGGCGCTGGCGTTGACGCGCCAGCCGAAGGTGCCGTGGCGTGCGCCGAGGTCGACCGCGGCGTGGATGCTGCCGTCCTGCTCCCAGCCCATGGTGGCGGTCTGCACGCGGTCGCGCGGCCGCTTGATGATCAGGTTGACCAGTCCGCCGGGCGCGCTGGTGCCGGCTTGCAAGCCGCTGGTGCCCTTGAGGACCTCGATTGCCTGCTTGTTGTCCTGCGCGATCACGGTTTCGGCGTTGATCGGCAGACCGTCGCGCCGATAGTTGAAGCGGTTGTCCAGCGTGAAGCCGCGCACCGCCAGCTGGCCGATGTAGCCGGGTGCGTTGTAGGCGTCGGTGATGCCGGCGTCCAGGCGGGTGAGGTCGGCGATGCCGCTGATGCCGGCGTCCTGCATCCTGCCGACATCGAGCACCGTGGCCGAGAACGGCGCTCGGCTCAGTGGCACGTCGCCAAAGCCAGCCATCGAGACGGGAGCGTTGGTGTTGCGGCCGCTCACCGTGACAGTTTGGGTGGCAGGGTTGGCCACGGTTTGGGACTGTGCCGGCACAGCGGCCAGCAGCCATGCAGCGTGGGCCAGCGGGTGCCAGCGGGGCCGCGCCAACCGCGGGTGGAAAGATCGGTAACGGATTGCCATCGTGTTGCCTTCAAGGCGATGGCAGGTGGGCAAACACTGGAGGGCGCGCACGGGGAATCCGTGGGCCGATTCAGGCTGCTTCCCTGCGCGAGGATTACCTCAGCCCCCTTGCGGAGGCCGAGGAATACCTCAGCCCCCTGTTGGGGACTTTGAGGCGCACGGTCGGCGCACCTCAAACAGGTTCAAAGGGACTTTCTCAGTCGCACCGCTTGCGCAGTGCAACACCCCTAGCGAAGTGACGATGGTCAAACTGAGCCACCGACGATTGGATTATGTCGGAATGTTGCCCGGCAATTCGGTGATGCCCTGACGGCCCGGCAGGTCTAGCGGGCCGGCGTGGCCACGCCCAGCAACTGGTGCAGGCGCGGGCTGGTGGTGGTGTATTGCAGCAGCGCCGGCTGCTCCGGCCGCAGGCGTGTGGCGGCCGCAAACGCCGCCAGGGTGGCTTCGTGAAAGCCGCACAGGATCAGCTTCTTCTTGCCGGGGTAGGTGACCACGTCGCCGACCGCGTAAATGCCCGGCACGCTGGTCTCGAATTGCGCGGCATCGACCACCAACTGCCGCCGTTCCAGCGCCAGGCCCCATTGCGCCACCGGCCCCAGCTTCGGGCTCAGGCCCAGAAAGGCCAGCACCAGGTCGGTCGGCAGGCGGCGATCGAGGCCGTCTTCACCGACCACCCTGGCGGACACCAGGCGCTGCGGCTCGTCGGTGGCGGCTTCGAGCCCCAGCACCTGGCCAACCTCGAAGCGCACGCTGCCGGCGTCGACCAGGATCTGCAGGCGCCGCAGCAAGTCGGTGCTGGCGGTCAGCGTGCGGCGGCGGTGCAACAGCGTGATCGATGCCGGCTGCGCGGATGTCGGCTGCGCTGATGCCGGCTGCGCTGAGGCCGGCTGCGCTGAGGCCGGCTGGATCGCTGCGCCTGCCGCCGCACCGTCGGCCGGCGTTGCTGCCAACTGCAGCACAGCCTGCACCGCGGCATCCTCGCCGCCGACCACCAGCACCTGTCGACCGGCTGTTGCCGCCTGGTCCGGCACGCGGTACAGCAAGTGCCGGCCGGCGTGCGACTCGGCGCCGTCGACCTTCAGGGCCCGGGGCTGGAAAGCGCCGACGCCGGCGGCGATGAACACCGTGCGGGCGATGAGATGCAGACCGGCACTGGTCTGCAGATCGAAGCGGCCATCGCCACGGACGGTGAGTGCGCTGACCTCTTGGCCCAGGTGGAACTGCGGCGCAAATGGTTCGGCCTGCCGCAGCAGCCGCTGCACCAGCTCGCGCCCGGTGCAGACCTGCACCGCAGGGATGTCGTAGATCGGCTTGTCGGGGTACAGCTCGACGCACTGGCCACCGGGTTCGGGCAGCGCATCGATCACATGGGCGCGGATGTCGTGCAGCCCCAGCTGGAACACCTGAAACAAGCCCACCGGCCCGGCGCCGATGACCAGCGCGTCACACTCGATGGCGCTGGCGGTCGCGCGGGACGGCACGGCAGGAGTCGCCGCTGTGTTCAGCGGATCAGCTCGGACAGCTTGTCCTTGCGGTCTTTCCAGTCATCGGCGTCGGGCGGTGGGGCCTTGCGCTTGGTGATGCTGGGCCACTTGACGGACAACTCGGCGTTCAGCTTGATGAAGGCCACCTGGTCGCCGGGCACGTCTTCCTCGGGCAGGATCGCATTGACCGGGCACTCGGGGATGCACACGGCGCAGTCGATGCATTCATCGGGGTCGATGGACAGCATGTTGGGGCCTTCGCGGAAACAATCGACCGGGCAGACATCGACACAGTCGGTGTACTTGCAGCGGATGCACGATTCGAGGACGACGTGGGTCATGAGGGCTTGGCGGTTTGAGGGGATCCAGCCTCCCCACCCGACGGCAATTGATCGGGTGACGAAGGAACAATCGGATTTTAAGCGGCCGGTCTTTCGGCCATGGCTTGATGCCGCTCAGGATTTGGGGACTTGGTGCTGCCAGCGGCGCTGGCGGGGCTGCTGTCGGTGGTGCTGTCGGTGGTGCTGGTGGGCATATCAGCACTGGCGAGCGCCATGGCGCCCGCACCCACCGTCACCACCGCGGGTCGGTCGGCATGGGCGATGGTGGCATCGGCCAGTGTGGCCACGGTGTGGTCGGTGCAGCAGGCGTCGGGCCAGCCGGCGTTGGAGACCACGCTGGCCGGGGCGTCGCCAGGCCAGCCAGCCTCGCGCAGCTTCAACGACAGCGCGGCCAATTGACGGCCGGCCATGTAGAAGACTTCGGTATCGGCGGTACGCGTGGCCTGCAGCGCGCCCAGGTGGGTCATCGCGGTGGTCAGGCTCACGCTGCGGCCGCTGCCGCGCCGGGTCAGCGGGCGCTGGGTGCAGGCTGCCGCGGCCAGGGCGGCGCTGACGCCCGGCACCACCTCACAGGCGATGCCCTCGGCGCGCAAGGCGCCCAGCTCTTCTTCGAGCCGGCCAAAGATGCTGGGGTCACCGCCCTTGAGCCGCACCACCCGCGCATGGCGCCGCGCCGCGTCGACCAGCAGCGCGTTGATCGCGGCTTGGCCGGTGGCATGGCCGAAGCCGCGCTTGCCCACGTCCAGCCATTCGGCCTGCGGTGCCAGTTCGCGCAGCGCGGGGTCAATCAGCGCGTCGTACAGCACCACCTGTGCCTGTGCCAGCCGGCGCGCACCGCGCACGGTGATCAGGTCGGCCGCGCCCGGGCCGGCGCCGATGAAAACCACGCAGGCGGTGTCGGTCATCTGCCCGCCCGGCCGGGGTCGATCAGGCCGCTGCCTTGACCAGCAGCGCACCGCTGGTGCGGTTGCTGGCCGGATCCACGACGATCAGCGCGCCGCCGATGCGGTTGCTGGCGTAGGCCGCCACTGGCAGCGCTTGTTGCAGCTCCAGCGTCACCTCGCCGATCTCGTTGACAGCCAGCTCTTTGGCGTCCAGCGGCGCCAGGGTGTGGATGTCGAGCTTGTGGTGGATCGCGCTGAGACGGGCCTGCACCCAGCGGTTTCCGTGGCGCACCCAGTACTTGCGGCCTATTGCCGCGGGCTCGGTGTCGAGCCAGGCCAGCGTGGCGGTGAAGCGCAATGCCGGCCGCAGGCTGCCGGGGCTGGCGATCCAGTCGCCGCGCGAGATGTCGAGCTGGCGGTCCAGCACGATGCCGGCCGATTCGCCTGCCTGCGACGAATCGACCGTGCTGCCGGCACGCCGCACCTCGGCCACCCGGGCTTGTTCGCCGCTGGGAAACACCTGCACCGGGTCGCCGGCGCGCACGCTGCCGTGGGCGATGCGGCCCCAGAACACCCGCGGCTGGTGGCCGGCGCCCTTGGCGTCGTGGCCGGTTTCGGCCTCGTCGCGGGCCACGTACTGCACCGGTTGCAGCAGCGGGCCTTCGATGCGCTCCTGGGTGGTGGGCAGGCGCTCCAGCAGTTGCAGCAGGGTGGGGCCGTCGTACCAGGGGGCGGCCAGCGGGATCGTCACGTTGTCGCCGCGCAGTGCGCTGACCGGGATGATGCCGACCACCGTGCTGATGCCGGCTTCTTCGGCAAACGCCAACAGGGCCTGGCGGGTGGCCTCGAAGGCGGCTTGCGGGTCGTCGACCGCGTCGAGCTTGTTGATCGCAAACACGATGCTGGGCACCCGCAACAGGTGCGCCAGCATGGTGTGGCGGCGCGTTTGTGGCAGCAGATCGACGCGTCGATCTGCGGGCGACAGCAGCGACCGGGAAGCGTCACCGGCGGCACGCCAGTCGATCTTGGTGATGTCGACCAGCACCACCGCGGCGTCGCTGCCGGCGGCGGCGGTCACCATGTTGCGGGTGTACTGCTCGTGACCCGGCGCGTCGGCAATGATGAACTTGCGCTGGCGGGTGGCGAAATAGCGGTAGGCCACGTCGATGGTGATGCCTTGCTCGCGCTCGGCCTCCAGCCCGTCGGTCAGCAGCGACAGGTCTACGGCCGAGCCGGCAGCGTGCTTGGTCAGCGTGTCGAGCTGGTCGGCCAGAATGGCCTGGCTCTCGAACAGCAGGCGGCCGATCAGCGTGCTCTTGCCGTCGTCGACACTGCCGGCAGTGAGGAAGCGCAGCGCGCGGTGGTCGGTGCCTTGGGCAGACTCGAGGTGGTCCACAACGACGGCGGCGGGTGTCAGGACGGCACTCATCTCAGAAATATCCTTCTCTCTTGCGGCGTTCCATCGACGCATCGCTGGTGCGGTCGTCCATGCGGGTGGCGCCGCGTTCGCTGACCGTCACGGTCAGTGTCTCGGCCACGATGTCGACGGCGTTCTGCGCGTCGCTTTCCACCGGGCAGGTGCAGGTCATGTCGCCCACGGTGCGAAAGCGAACGGTCGCGGTCTCCACGGTTTCGCCCGGCTGCGGCGGCGTGACATCGGTCAGCGGCACCAGCAGGCCCTTGCGGCGGATGACTTCGCGCCGGTGCGAGAAGTACAGCCCCGGCAGCGGGATGTTCTCGCGGGCGATGTAGAGCCACACGTCCAGCTCGGTCCAGTTGCTGATCGGGAAACTGCGGAAATGCTCGCCCGGCCGGTGGCGGGTGTTGAACAGCGTCCACAGCTCGGGCCGCTGCTCCTTGGGCTGCCATTGGCCGAAACTGTCGCGGTGGCTGAAGATGCGCTCCTTGGCGCGCGCCTTCTCCTCGTCGCGCCGGGCGCCGCCGATCAGGCAGTCGTAGCCGTGCTCCTCGATGGCTTCGAGCAGCGTCACCGTCTGGTGGCCGTTGCGCGATTCCAGCGGATGCGCCAGCCGTACCGTGCCGCGTTTCATGCTGTCTTCGAGGTGGCCGACCACCAGGCGCTCGCCCATCTCGGCCACCCGTTGATCGCGGAAGGTGATCACCTCGGGGAAGTTGTGGCCGGTGTCCACGTGCAGCAGCGGGAAAGGCAGCTTGCCGGCAAAGTCGTTGCCGCGGCCTGAGGGGTCCAGGCGCCTTTTGAACGCCTTCTCGGCCAGGCGCAGCACCACGCAGCTGTCCTTGCCGCCCGAGAACAACAGGGCAGGGCGCTCGAAGCTGGCCGCCACTTCGCGCAGGATGAAGATGGCTTCTTCTTCCAGGCAGTCGAGGTGCCGGTGATCCAGGTCGGGCAACAGGGTGTCCAGGTCGACACGGGCATTCATGCGCGCTGTCCTTCCAGAGTGGCCATCTTCGATTCCTCGGTCTCGTCATGGACGTGCAAGCCGCACTCCTTGAGATCGCTGTTTTGGCTGCGGCCGGGCGCTGCCGCGCCCTTCACATCGGCTGCGCCGATGTGAGCCTGCGCCGAAGCGATGGCGCTGCTCTCGCCGTGCGAGAGCGACGACGCTGGCGCGTCGTCGGAGTGCGGCTTCACATGCAAGCCGCACTCCTTCGCGCCTTCGCTTTCCCACCACCAGCGGCCTGAGCGGAAGTCCTCGCCCACTGCGATGGCGCGGGTGCAGGGCGCGCAGCCGATGCTGGGCATGAACTGGTCGTGCAGCGGGTTGTGGGGCACGGCATGCAACTGGATGTAGTGCCACACATCAGCCCAGCTAAAGTCGGCCAGCGGGTTCAGCTTGATGCGGCCGGCGCCGTCGCGGTCCTGGAACGGCACCTCGCCGCGGGCGTTGCTCTGCTCACGGCGCAGGCCGGTGATCCAGGCCGTGCGGCTGGCCAGCAGGCGGCTCAGCGGCTCCATCTTGCGGATGCCGCAGCAGGTTTTGCGCAGGTCCAGGCTGCGGAACATGGCCTCGGTGCCATTCGCCTTGACAAACTGCAGCACCGCCTCGTCCCGCGGGCGGTAGACCTCGACCGACAAGCCGTAGTGCCGGTCGATCGTGGTGAGCAGCGCCAAGGTTTCGGGATGCAGCTGGCCGGTCTCGAGCGTGCCGATGGCAATCGGCAGCGCATGGCGGGCGATCAAGTCGGTGAGCACCATGTCCTCGGCACCCAGGCTGGTGGCCTGCACGACGGCACCGGCATGGTCGGTGGCGGCCGACTGCAGCACCGCCAGCGCATGGGCGACCCGCTCGTCGAAGCCTGGGGTCGGGCGCGCATAGAGGGCGATGGCGCTCACGCGGCCACCTTCGTGCTGCGCACGGCGGCATTCGCCTGTCGGGTGGCAGCGAGCATGGCCAGCTTGGGGAGCGCATTCATGTCAGATCCCCTGGCCGGCAAACTGGTCGGCTGCGGCACGGCGCTTCTCGGCCAGTTCACTGGCCACGTCGCGCGCAAACGCCGGCTTGGGTTGCGCCACGTCGCCCTGGTAATGGCCGGCAAAGAATCCCAGCGCGCGCTCGGCGGCTTCGATCCTCTGATCGGGGCGCATCTGCACCGCGTCGAAGCCGGTGCGTTGCAGCAGCGGCAGCATGTCGACCAGCACGTCGCCGGCAGCGCGCACCTGGCCGGAAAAACGCAACCGCACCCGCAGCAGCCGGGCCTGGGTGTAGGCGCGGCCGTCGACCCACTTGGGGAAATGCAGCACCACCAGCGCCAGCCGTGGCAGGTCGGCGGCCAGGGTCTCGATGTCCAGCGTGTTGGGCACGGTCACGCCGACGTCGACGCCGGCCGGCCAGGAGTCGCGCACGGCATGCCACTGCTCCAACGTCAGCAGCGATCGGTCGCGTACGGGTGGATGCGGCTGCGGGCCGTCTTCACCGCCGGCGGTGTGCCATGGGTCGTGTGGGGTGCTGATGAATTGCATGGTCTGCCCTGGGCGTGAGGTCTTGGTCGTCACTCGGCGGTGGTGTGCGTGGTGCCGGTGGTGCCGGTGGCGCCGGTGGTGCCGGTGGCGCCGGTGGTGCCGGCGGTGCCGGCGGCGCTGGCCACGGACTTGCCGGTGATGTGGCGCTGGCTGTCGGCGGCCGCCTTGAACGGCGCGGTGCCGATGCGGCGCACGGTGTCGATGAACAACTCGCCAGCCAGTCGCTGCGCGGTGTAGGTGTCGATCACCGCCTCGATGACATCGGGCACTTCTTCGGCGGCAAACGACGGGCCGATCACCTTGCCGGCCACCGCCGCGCCGCTGATCGTGCTGCCGTCGGAGCCACCCAGCGACACCTGGTACCACTCACTGCCGTCCTTGTCGACGCCCAGGATGCCGATGTGGCCGCTGTGGTGGTGGCCGCAGCTGTTGATGCAGCCGCTGATGTGCAGGTCGATGTCGCCGATGTCGTAGACCTCGTCGAGGTCGGCAAAACGCTCGGTGATGGCCGCGGCCACCGGGATCGAGCGGGCATTGGCCAGCGCGCAGAAGTCACCGCCGGGGCAGTTGATCATGTCGGTGATCAGGCCGATGTTGGGGGTGGCGAAGCCCGCCGTGCGGGCGGCCTCGAACAGCGCCGGCAGTTCGATCTGCAGCACCCAGGGCAGCAGCAGGTTCTGGTCGTGGGTGACGCGCAACTCGCCATGGCTGAAGCGGGTGGACAGCGCCGCGGCGGCGTCCATCTGCGCGTCGGTGGCGTCACCGGGCGGCAATTCGGGCCGCTTGAGCGACAGCGTCACGGCCTTGTAGCCGGGTACCTGGTGGGCATGCACGTTGCGCTGCAGCCAGCGTGTGAAAGCCAGGCGCGTTCCTTCGCTGGCCAGCGGCGCCTCGGCCGGCACGGCCATCGGCGTGGCAGGCAGCACGCCGGCCGGCCGCGCAAAGCTGGCGGCGATGCGGTCGAACTCGGCCTGCGGGATCAATTGCAGACCGGCGCCCACGTCCTCGGCCAGGATGCGAGCAAATTCAGCCTCGACCGCGTCGAAGTACTGCTGGCCCTCGGCCTTCACCAGGATCTTGATGCGTGCCTTGTAGGCGTTGTCGCGACGGCCGTAGCGGTTGTAGACCCGAACGATGGCTTCGAGGTAGCACAGGATGTGATCCCAGGGCAGAAACGCCCGGATCACCGTGCCGATGATCGGCGTGCGGCCCATGCCACCGCCCACCTGCACCCGGAAGCCGATTTCGCCGGCGTCGTTCTTCAGCAACTGCAGGCCGACGTCGTGCCAGCCGATCGCGGCCCGGTCTTCGACCGCGCCCGACACCGCGATCTTGAACTTGCGCGGCAGGAAGGCGAACTCGGGGTGCAGCGTGCTCCACTGGCGCATCACCTCGCAGTAGGGGCGCGGGTCGACGATCTCGTCGGCGGCCACGCCGGCCAGCGCGTCGCTGGTGATGTTGCGGATGCAGTTGCCGCTGGTCTGGATGCCGTGCATGTCGACATCGGCCAGCCGGTCCATCACGTCGGCGGCCTGGGTCAGCGGGATCCATTTGTACTGCAGGTTCTGCCGCGTCGTGAAGTGGCCGTAGCCGCGGTCGTGCTGGCGCGCAATCACCGCCAGCTGGTGCAGCTGGGGGGCGCTGAGCACCCCGTAGGGCACGGCCACGCGCAGCATCGGCGCGTGGCGCTGCACGTACCAGCCGTTCTGCAGGCGCAGCGCCTTGAAGTCGTCGTCGGGCAGGTTGCCGGCGAAATGGCGGTCGAGCTGGTCGCGGAACTGGCTGGCGCGGGCGCGCACGAACTGGCGGTCGAACTCGGTGTAGGCGTACATCGTTAAGTAGATAGGGGGAGAAGTCGCGCAAATTCCGTCGCCAGCAACGCAGGCCTGAGATCGGGTTGCACAGCAGGAAAATGCATGACTGCTCAGTGGATGACCTTGAGGCCGGCGGTGACCAGCGAGATGCACAACAGTGCACGCACCAGCCGTTCGGGCATCGACTTGGTGAGCTGGGCACCCAGCCAGATGCCGGGCAGCGAACCTATCAGCAGCGCGCCCAGCAACGTCCAGTCGACATGGCCCAGCGTGGCGTGGCCGATGCCTGCCACCAGTGTCAGCGGCACGGCGTGGGCAATGTCGGTGCCGACCAGCCGGTGCGCCGGCAGGCGCGGGTACAGCAGCAGGATCAGCGTGGCACCCAGCGCACCAGCGCCGATCGAGCTGAGGCTGACCAGAACGCCCAGCACGAAGCCGGCGGCCACCGTCAGCATCACCTTGCGACGCGCAGGCAGCCAGCGCTCCAGCTTGATGCCCAGCGCCTGCCAGGCCTGGCGGTAGGCCACCACCACGGCGGTGACCAGCAGCGCGATGCCCAGCGAAAAGGTCAAGGCATGGGCCCAGCCCTTGGTGATGCCGGTGAAGTGCATCAGCCCGATGGTGGCCAGCGCGGCCGGAATGCTGCCGGCCAGCATCAGCCCGGTGATGCGGTAGTCGACATGGCCGTGGCGGTGGTGGGCCCAGGCGCCACCGCTCTTGGTGACGGCGGCAAACCACAGGTCGGTGCCGATGGCCACGGCCGGGTTCAGCTTGAACACGCTGATCAACAGGGGCGTCATCAACGAGCCACCGCCCACGCCGGTCATGCCGACGATGGCGCCGATGCCGAAGCCACTGGCCACGGCCATCCAGTCGATCATGCCCAACAGGTCCATGCGGAAACACTCGCTCGTGCTGCAGAGCAACATGCCCTGCGAGGTCGCGACTCTAGGGGTGCGTCATATAAATACGAACTACATATAAGTTGATTGCTAATGCTGGCGAGGAATAACGATTCCGCCGCGCTGGGTGCTTTCTACAATTGGGTGATGAACCGACGACAGTCCTGCCGCAGCCTGCTGGCATTGGCCGCCAGCGCCGCGCTGGCGGCCTGCCAAAGCACGCCGCCGGTGGCCATGCTGCCGCCGACCAGCGTTGAGAAGCCGCCCCGGCCCGCGCTTCGGCCGCCGCGCATCGGCCTGGCGCTGGGCGGTGGTGCCGCGCGTGGTTTTGCGCACATCGGCGTGATCCAGGTGCTGGAAGAGGCCGGCATCAAGCCTGACTTGGTGGTGGGCACCTCGGCCGGCAGCCTGGTGGCCGCGCTGTACGCCGCCGGACGAGGCGGGACCGAACTGGCCCGCACGGCGCTGGCGATGGACGAATCGGCGATCACCGACTGGTCGTTCCCGGGCCGCGGCCTGATCCGCGGCGACGCGCTGGCGCGCTACGTGCGCGAGCAGACCGGCGGGCGCACCATCGAGCAACTGCCGATGCCGCTGGGCATCGTCGCCACTGATCTGGACACCGGCGCTGCGATGCTGTTCCAGCGCGGCGACGTGGGGCTGGCGGTACGGGCGTCGAGCGCAGTGCCGGCGGTTTTCCAGCCTGTCAAGATCAACGGGCGCGAGTACGTCGACGGCGGCCTGGTGTCGCCGGTGCCGGTGCGGTTTGCCCGGCAGATGGGCGCCGAACTGGTGATCGCGGTCGACATCTCGTCGCCACCCGACGGCAACGCCACCGGCGATGCGTTCAGCCTGCTGCTGCAGACCTTCGCGATCATGGGCCGCAGCAACAACCAGTTCGAGCTGAAGGATGCCGACGTTGTGCTCCGGCCGATGCTGGCGGGCGTGTCGAGCGCCGACTTCACCGCCCGCAGGCGCGCCATCGACGCCGGCCGCGCGGCCGCGACCGCCGGCCTGGCCGGGCTGCGGCAACGCCTGGCCGCGCTGGCGGTTTGAACGATCCGGTGCCGCCGACGTAAAAAAGCCCGGTGGCAAGCCACCGGGCTGAAGGTACCCTGAAACTGATTTCGACAGGTACCGAGGAGACAACCATTCACGACCACCGCAGGTCGCTCAACCGCGGCAGGCAAGTTTGAAGTCGCTGCGGGGGATTGGTTCCGCCCTTTACAGCGCAGAAACCTGGCTTGATCAGGCCGTGTGCTTGACCGACTTGACGGCGGTTTGCGACGCCTTCAGGGCGCTGTTGGTCACGGAAGTGAAGTTGGCCTCGGCCATGTCGGCAGCCTGCTTGGCCGCCTTGTGCACGCTCTCGTAGGCATTGTTGGCGGCGGTGATGGCCGACTTCACCAGCGCAGCGGCGCTTTCGCTGCCGGCCGGGGCGTTCTTCAGCGCGCCGTCGACAACCGAGGCAAAGTTCTTCTGCAGCTCGGACAGCTGGTACTCGGCGGTCTTGGTGAACTCGCTGGACGTCGATTGGGCGATGTCGTAGAGGTGGCGGCTGTAGGCAGCGGCCTTTTCGGCCGACGGTTGCAGCAGGCTGGCTTGCAGCGCCAGCAACTCCTGGGCGTCCTTGACACCCATGACGGCCTTGGTGTTCTCGGCCGACTCCGACAAGGTGGCCTTGGCCACTTGCAGGTTCAGCTCGACCAGCTTCTCGACGCCTTCGAAAGCCTTGCTCGTCAGGCCGAACAGGGTCTCGAGATTGGCCTTGTGGGCGGCGGCGAATTGGTCAGGGGTCATGAAGTTCATGGGGAGCTCCGTTGGTGAATTTGAAACAGGGAATGGAAACACTGGGATGTCGGTGCATGCGGCTCGGCGTTTGCGCTCGTGCTGCACTGCAACATAGGCACCAGTATAGGCAGCGAAAATGGGATTGCAAGCTATTTTTGTTGCGCTGCAGCAAAGTAGGGGGAAAAACCAGCGGGTGGCGATGCGGGCCGGTCGGAATCCGAGCCCTGCGCGGACCGCCCGGGCAGGGGCGGCGGCTGGGCACAATGGCGGCACGATGCAGGTCTTCAGCAACCACCGCTTTTCGGTCGATCTGCCGCCAGGCCACCGCTTCCCGATGCCCAAGTACGAGTTGTTGCGCAACCGGGTCGAGGCCGAATGCAGCGGCCTGCGGCTGGCCGAAGCCGCAGCCGCCAGTGACGGAGAACTGGCGCTGGCACACACGCCCGACTACATCGACGCGGTGACGCGGGGCACGTTGCCGGCGGCGGCGCAGCGCGAGATCGGTTTTCCGTGGAGCGAGCGCATGGTCGTGCGCAGCCGGCGGTCGGTGGGCGCCACCATCGCCGCCGCGCGCGCCGCGCTGGCCGAAGGTGTGGCCGCTCAACTGGCGGGCGGCACGCACCATGCATCGGCTGAAAAAGGCTCGGGCTACTGCGTCTTCAACGACGTGGCGGTGGCCGCGCGGCTGATGCAGGCCGAGACCCACCGCCTGCAAACGCTGCCGCGCCGGCTGCTGCGGGTCTGGGTGATCGACCTGGACGTGCACCAGGGCAACGGCACGGCGGTCATCTTCCGCGACGACCCGTCGGTGTTCACGCTGTCGTTGCACGGCGCGAAGAATTTTCCGTTCCGCAAGGAGCCCGGCGACCTGGACATCGAACTGCCCGACGGCTGCACCGATGCGCCCTACCTGGCGGCGCTGGAGGGCGCGCTGGCCAACGCCTGGCAGCGCCAGTGCGACACTGGCGCTCCGCCCGGCCTGGCTTTCTACCTGGCCGGCGCCGACCCGCACGAGGGCGATCGCCTGGGCCGCCTGAAGCTCAGCGACGCCGGCATGGCCGAGCGCGATCGGCAGGTGTTCGACACCTTGCGCCGGCATGGCGTGCCGGTGGCGGTGGTGATGGCGGGGGGTTACGGCCGCGACATCGCCACCACCGTCGCGGTGCAATTGCACACGGTGCGGGCGGCGCAAGCTGCTTGGCGGGCATGGCAGGCCTGCACCCAGCCGCCAGCCCGCGGTGGGGGCGTGCAGGTGGCCGGCTGAGCGCGGGTATTCCGGGTTCGTGTCAGCGCGGCTGCGAGGCACCTGCTGCATAGAATCCGCGGCGGCATCGGTCGAGCCGCGGCACGCCGTTACGCGGCGTCGTCCGCTTGCCGCAAGACCTGCCAGCCCCCCAGTGGAGACGCCTTGAAAACCAATCGCCTGCGCCCCGCTGTGCTGTTGTCTGTCGCGCTGTGCATGCCTGCCGCCGCGCTGGCTGCCGGCCGGCCCGGCATCGCCGGCGTGCCGCTCGATTTCATCTGGTTCGCGCTGGTGCTGGTGGGGGTCGCACTGCTGCACCACCATGCGTTGAAGGTTGCGGTGGGTGGGGCGCTGGCGATCTCGCTCTACCAGTGGCTCTTCACCGGCTTCAAGACCGGCGCCGGGCTGGCCGGGCTGGCCGGCCACTTCGGCCGTGAATGGGTGACGCTGGCCAATCTGCTGGGCCTGCTGCTGGGTTTTGCCCTGCTGGCCGACCACTTCGAGAAAAGCCATGTGCCCGACCGGCTGCCCAACCTGCTGCCCGACGACTGGAAGGGCGGGCTGGTGCTGCTGTGCGGCGTGTTCGTGATGTCGGGCTTTCTCGACAACATCGCTGCCGCGATGATCGGCGGCACCGTGGCCAAGGCCTTGTACGGGCGGCGGGTGCACATCGGCTTCCTGGCCGCGATCGTCGCCGCGTCGAACGCCGGCGGCGCCGGCAGCGTGGTGGGCGACACCACCACCACGATGATGTGGATCGCCGGTGTCAGCCCGCTGTCGGTGCTTGAGGCCTACGTCGGTGGCGTTGCCGCCCTGCTGTTCTTCGGCACTGCGGCGGCCTACCAGCAGCATGCCTACCAGCCGATCCAGAAGGACGACACGCCGGGCCTGGACATCGAGCCCGGCCGCCTGGGGGTGGTGGGGGTGGTGCTGCTGGCAGCGATCGGCGCCAACCTGTGGTTCAACCTGCAAAACCCGGCCATGCTCGAGCACTTTCCGGTGATCGGCATGGCCGTCGTGCTGGCCCTGCTGCTGACGGCGCCCTACCGCGCGCCGACCTGGAGCCTGCTGCCCAGCGCCTTCAAGGGCAGCGTGTTCCTGCTGGGGTTGGTGTGGTGCGCGTCGCTGATGCCGGTCGATGCGTTGCCGACACCGTCGTGGGCCACGACCTTCGGGCTGGGCTTCGTCTCGGCGGTGTTCGACAACATCCCGCTCACTGCGCTGGCCATCCGGCAAGACGGTTTCGACTGGGGGTTCCTGGCCTACGCGGTGGGTTTCGGCGGCTCGATGATCTGGTTCGGTTCGTCGGCGGGCGTGGCGTTGGCGGGCCTGTTTCCGGAAGCCCGGTCGGTCGGCGCCTGGCTCAAGGGCGGCTGGCACGTGGCGGTGGGTTATGTGATCGGTTTCTTCGTGATGCTGGTGGTGGTGGGCTGGCATCCCCATCCGATCAAGCAGGGCAGCGCCGCGCCGGCGGTGCCGGCACCGGCCGCCGCACCGGCACCGATCACCGCGCCGGCACCGGCCGCCGCGCCGGCACCGATGACCGCGCCGGCCTCGCGATGAGCCGCCCGCGCATCCTGGTCGCGATCCCGATATTTGCCGAGGTGCTGGCGCGCCTGGGTGAACACTTCGAGGTCGACGCGCCCTGCGGCACCGCCGTGTCGATCGACTGGACGCCTGCCGCGCTGGCCGCACGTGCCCAGGGCGCCGCCGGCCTGCTGGTGGCCGGCGCACCGCGCATCGACGCCGCGCTGCTGGCCGCCTGCCCCGGCCTGCGCGCCGTTTGCAGCATGGCGGTGGGCTACAACAACATCGACCTGCCAGCCTGCACCGCCGCCGGTGTGCTGGCCAGCAACGCGCCCGACGTGCTGACCGAGACCACCGCCGACTTCGGCTTTGCGCTGATGATGGCTGCCGCCCGACGCATCACCGAGAGCGAGCACTACTTGCGCGCCGGCCGCTGGACGACCTGGTCCTACGACCTGTTCGCCGGCGCCGACGTGCATGGCACCACGCTGGCCGTGCTGGGCATGGGCCGCATCGGCCAGGCCATTGCCCGGCGCGGCGCGCTGGGCTTCGACATGAAGGTGGTCTATCACAACCGCAGCCGGCTGGATGCTGCCATCGAGCAGCAACTGGGCGCGTCGTGGGTCAGCAAGGAGGCCTTGTTGCGCCAGGCCGACCACCTGGTGATCGTGGTGCCGTACAGCGCCTCGTCGCACCACCTGGTGGCTGCGATGGACCTGGCGCTGATGAAGCCCACCGCCACGCTGACCAACATCGCCCGCGGCGGCGTGGTCGACGACGCGGCGCTGGCCGCGGCGCTGCGCGAGCGCCGGATCGCCGCCGCCGGGCTGGACGTGTTCGAGGGCGAGCCCACCGTGCATCCCGACCTGCTGACCCTGCCCAATGTGGTGCTGACGCCGCACATCGCCAGCGCCAGCGGGCCGACCCGGCGTGCCATGGCCGATCTGGCGGTGCGCAATCTGGTCGCCGTGTTGGGCCAGGGGGCCGAGGGCCGCGGTTCACCGCCCACCGCCTTGAACCCCGAGGTGCTGGCGCGCCGCGCCTGAGCCTGGGCAACGGCGGTGCCGATCGGGCGGGCATCGGCAGCGCCGGTTGCCCCGGCATGACACACCCGTGACACAGCGGCTCGGGTTTCCACTCTCGGCCATTGAGGGACAGCGCGCTCACCATCACCGGCTACGGCGCGCCCGACGTGCCGGACGATCCGACGACGAGGAGACCCCGTGAGCACCAACTTCAAGATCAACGGCAAGGCCGTGGTGGCCCGGTCTGAACCCGACACACCGCTGCTGTGGGTCATCCGCGACGAGATCGGCCTGACTGGCACCAAGTTCGGCTGCGGCGCCAAGCTGTGCGGCGCCTGCACGGTGCACCTGGACGGCGAACCGATCCGCTCCTGCTCGACACCGCTGTCGCGGGTGTCCGAGCGGCTGGTGTCCACCGTGGAAAGCCTGGGGCGCGACAACAAGCATCCGCTGCAAAAGGCCTGGATCAAGCACGACGTGCCGCAATGCGGCTACTGCCAGAGCGGCCAGCTGATGAGCGCGGCCGCGCTGCTGGCCAGCAACAAGAACCCCAGTGATGCCGCCATCGACGAAGCGATGGCCGGCAACATCTGCCGCTGCGGCACCTATGTGCGGGTGCGCGCCGCCATCAAGACCGCCGCCGCCGAGATGCGTGGCGCCAAGGCCTGAGGGGGACATGACCATGACCAAGACGATCAGCCAGCCCGACAGCACGCCAAGCGCCAGCCGCCGCGGCTTCCTCAAGACCTCGGCCACCTTCAGTGGTGGGCTGATGGTCGGCTTCACGCTGCCCATCGGCGGCCCGGCCCGGGCCGCTGGCACGCTGTACACGCCCAGCGCCTGGGTGCACATCGCCGACGACAACACCATCACGCTGATCTCGGCCCGCGCCGAGATGGGCCAGGGCGTCTACACCTCGATGCCGATGCTGGTGGCTGAGGAATTGAACGTCGACATCCAGAAAGTGAAGGTGGCCTTCGCGCCGCCGGGCAAGATCTACGGCAATGCGCTGATCTACGGCTTGCAGCTCACCGGCGGCTCGACCTCGGTGCGCGAGGGTTACGACAAGCTGCGCCTGGCCGGCGCCCAGGTGCGCGAGATGCTGATCACCGCCGCGGCCAATCGCTGGAACGCCGACGCTTCCACCCTGAAAGCCGAGAACGGCGTGGTCATCGGCCCGAAGAGGGGCCAGCGCGCCACCTACGGCGAATTGGCTGACGACGCCTCGCGCATCCCGGTGCCCGAGAAGCCGGCCCTGAAAGACCCGAGCCAGTTCCGCATCGTCGGCAAGCGCATCACCCGGCTCGACACGCCGGCCAAGGTCAACGGCACGGCGCGTTTCGGCATCGACGTGAAGCTGCCGAACATGGTCTACGCGTCGATCGAGATGTCGCCGGTGCAGGGCGGCAAGGTCAAGAGCTTCGACCCCAGCAAGGCCAAGGCCGCCAAGGGTGTGGTCGAGGTGGTGCAGATCCCCGACGGCATCGCCGTGGTGGCCGACACCTACTGGCACGCCGTGAAGGCGCGCGAGTTGCTGCAGGTGCAGTGGGACGAAGGCGCCAACGCCAACCTCACCACCCAGGCCATGATCGACGGCACGCGTGCCGCGCTGGCCTCGGGCAAGCCGATTCCGTTGAAGAAAGAGGGCGATGCCGAGGCCGCGGTGGCCGCTGCCGGCAAGGCGGTGAAGGGCGAGTACACCACCCAGACCCTGGCGCATGCGCCGATGGAGCCGATGAACTACACCGCCCATTTCCAGGGCGACCGCATCCACCTGGTCGGGCCCACCCAGTGGCCCGACGCGGTGCAGGGCGCGGTGGCCAAGATGCTGGAGCTCAAGCTCGAGAACGTGGCGGTCGAGAACACCTTCCTGGGCGGCGCCTTCGGCAGGCGCATCGACTTCGACTACATCCTGCAAGCCGCGCAGATCGCCAAGGCGGTGCCGAACCGGCCGGTCAAGCTGATCTGGTCGCGCGAGGACGACATGCAGCACGACTTCTACCGCCCGCTGGGCGTGCACCAGCTGGCCGCCGCGCTGGGGGCCGACGGCAAGCCCACGGCGATGACCTGGCGGGTGGCGTCGCAGTCGGTCACGGCCCGGGCCTTCGGCCTGCCGCCCGAGGCACCCGACGCGCTGATGACCGAGGCCGCCGTGCCGCTGTACGCGATTCCCGCGGTGCGGCAGGACGTGGTCAAGCACGACGTCGGCATCCGCGTGGGTTACTGGCGCGCGGTCAGCCACAACATGAACGCCTTCGCCAACGAGACCTTCATCGACGAATGCGCGGCCGCCGCCGGCAAGGACCCGGTGGCCTACCGGATGTCGCTGCTGGGCGCCCAGCCGCGCATGAGCGCGGTGCTCAAGCAGGCGGCCGACAAGGCCGGCTGGGGCACAGCGGCGCCGGCCGGCCGCTTCCGCGGGGTGTCGCTGATGGAGGGCTACGACACCTACATGGCGCAGGTGGCCGAGATCTCGATGAAGGACGGCGCGCCGGTGGTGCACAAGGTCACCGTGGTCGCCGACTTAGGGCGGATGGTCAACCCCGACACGGTGGAAGCGCAGATCCAGTCGAGCATCATCTTCGGCCTGTCGGGCGCGCTGTGGGGCGAGATCACGGTCGACAAGGGCCGGGTGCAGCAGTTCAACTTCGACACCTTCCGCGTCATGCGCAACAACGAGGCGCCGCAGATCGACATCGTGCTGATCGACAGCCGCGAGAAGCCCGGCGGCATCGGCGAGCCAGCCACCGCGCTGATAGGCCCGGCGGTGGGCAATGCGATCTTCGCGGCAACCGGCAAACGCATCCGGCGCATGCCGTTCACGCCGGCCTACCTGGCGCAGGCATGAACAGCGGGCTGGACCGACGCTGACCAGGCGCGCAGCCTGTCACTGCGCGGCACAGGATCGACGGGCCTGCGGCTGCAAAGCCGCAGGCCCGTTGTGCCTTCTCGCGGGCGGCGGCCTGAGAGAATCCGGTGATGAATGAATGGTCGATGTGGGGAGGGGTTGCACTGGCCCTGCTGGCAGTCCTGAACCTGCTGGCGGTGGGGTCGCTGGCCCGCCGGCGGCCCGACCCGGCCGAGACGGTCGAACCCTTCCGGCAAGCCCTGCAGGCCATGCAGGCCGAGCTGCTGGCCCAGGTGCAAGCCCAGGTGCAGACACTGGCCGAGGCGCAGCGCCAGCAGGCCGAATTGGCAGCCCGCGCGTTGCGCACCGAGCTGCAGGACAGCGCCCGCGCCGGCCGCCAGGAGCTGGCGGCTGCGCTGGCCTTGTTCCAGCAGACCTTGCTGGCGCAGAGCGGCGATGTCGCCCGCACGCAGAACGAGCAGATCGACTCCTTCCGCACCCAGCTGGCGACGATGCAGCAGCAGGTGGCGCAGTCGCTGCAGCAGGCCGCCGCCCAGCTGGTGGGCCAGAGCCAGGCGGCGCGCGAGGCCCAGGACAGTGCGCTCAAGCGCCAGGCCGACGGCACGGCCGAGGCGCTGCAGCGCTTCGGCAGCCACAGCAACGACGCCTTGCAACGCTTCGGCACCACCACCGCCGAGCAGTTGAAGGCCTTGGGTGACGCCAACGAGCGCCGTCTGGCCGAGGTGCGCCAGACGGTGGAAGGCCGGCTCACGCTGCTGCAGGCCGGCAACGAGGCCAAGCTGGAGCAGATGCGCGCGACCGTCGACGAAAAGCTGCACGCCACGCTGGAGCAGCGCCTGGGCGAGAGCTTCAAGCAGGTGGCCGAACGGCTGGAGCAGGTGCACCAGGGCCTGGGCGAGATGAAGAACCTGGCGCGCGACGTCGGCTCGCTCAACCGCGTGCTGACCAATGTGAAGACACGCGGCATCTTCGGCGAGGTGCAACTGGCCGGCCTGCTGGAGCAGGTGTTCACGCCCGAGCAGTACGCCGCCAACGTGGCCACTGTGCCCCACAGCAACGAGCGGGTGGAGTTTGCGATCAAGCTGCCCGGCCAGCGCGACGACGGTGCGCCGCTGTGGTTGCCGATCGACGCCAAGTTTCCGCGTGAAGACTATGAGCGCCTGCTCGACGCCCAGGACCGTGCCGACGCGCCGGGTGTCGAAGCGGCGGGCAAGGCGATCGAAAACCAGTTGAAGTTCGAGGCCCGCAGCATCCGCGCCAAGTACGTCGCGCCGCCGCACACCACCGATTTCGCGATCCTGTTCGTGCCCACCGAGGGCCTGTACGCCGAGGCGCTGCGCCGACCCGGCCTGGTCGAAGGATTGCAGCGTGAGCACAAGGTGATGCTGGCCGGCCCGACCACGCTGCTGGCCACGCTGACCAGCCTGCAGATGGGTTTTCGCACGCTGGCACTGGAAAAACGCAGCGCCGAGGTCTGGGAGGTGCTGGGTGCGGTGAAGACCGAATTCAGCAAGTTCGGCGACGTGCTGGCCAAGACCAAGAAGAAGCTGATCGAGGCCAGCAACACCATCGGCGACGCCGAGGTGCGCAGCCGTGCGATGGCGCGCCAGCTGCGTGCGGTCGAGTCACTGCCCGAGCAGCGGGTGCAACAACTGCTGCCCGGCCTGGTGGCCGAAGAGGACGATGACGGCGACCTGGCACCGCTGCCGAACGCGGCCGCGACCACCGCCACGAGCGGGGCCACCAACGCGACCACCCCGAGCGCAGCCAACAACCCGGCCCCGGCCCCAACCCTGAGCATCACCGAAGGTCGCGGGTGACGGCCGCGCCCGCCGCGCCGTCGCCTGCGGCGGTGCGCCGGCTGCTGCCGCTGCTGATCGTCGGCCAGATCGCCTTGCATGCGGCGATGGCCGGCCAGCGCATGGCCACGCCGCTGCAGGCCTTGCAGGCGGGCCACAGCGCCTGGGCGGTCGGCGTGCTGCTGGCGCTGTTTGCGGCCCTGCCGGTGTTGATCGCGATGCCGGCCGGCCGCATGACCGATCGCCATGGCTACCACCGGCCGCAACGCCTGGCGGTCGTGCTGACCCTGGTGGGCGTGAGCTGTGCGCTGGCCGCCTGCTGGCTGAGCGGCTGGTGGCAGTTTGCGCTGCAATGTGTGGGCGCGGCGTGCTCGGGCGCCGGCACCAACATCGGCGTGATCGTGGTGCTGCGCGCCGCCGGCCTGCTGGCCCACGACAGCACCCAGCGCCTGCGCGTGTTCAGCTGGCTGGGCATGGCGTTTTCGCTGGCCAACGTGGTGGGGCCGGTGGCGGCGGGCTTCATGATCGACGCCGGTGGCTTCGCCGCGGCCTACGCCGTGCTGCTGGCGATGCCGCTGGTGTCGTGGTGGGTCTTGCGGCAGGTGCCACCCCAGCCGCGCGGGCCGCTACCGGCCCGGCGTGAGGCGGGCGCCAGCCGCTGGGACCTGCTGGCCGCGCCGGGCTTCAAGCGCCTGCTGTTCGTCAACTGGTTGATGTCGGCCAGCTGGGACGTGCACAGCTTTGCCGTGCCGGTGCTGGGCCATGAGCGCGGCTACAGCGCGTCGACCATCGGCCTGGTGCTGGGCACCTTCACCGCCGCGGTGACGGTGGTGCGCTTTGTCATCCCGCTGCTGGCGCACCGCTTGCGCGAAGTGACGGTGCTGCGCTCGGCGATGGTGATGACGGCTGCCGTGTTCGCCGTCTACCCGCTGGCTTCCACGCCCTGGCTGATGGGCGCGTGCGCCACCCTGCTGGGCCTGGCGCTGGGGGCCGTGCAGCCGATGATCATGAGCGCGCTGCACCAGCTGACTCCGGCCAACCGCCACGGCGAGGCGATCGCCTTCCGCTCGATGGCGATCAATTTTTCCAGCAGCGTGATGCCGCTGGCCTTCGGCCTGGCCGGCACGGCGCTGGGGCCGGGCGCGGTGTTCTGGCTGATGGGCCTGGCGGTGGGCGGCGGCAACTGGGTGGCCAGGGGCTTGCACCGCGCGTTTGCAGCAGAGGTGCCAGCCAACCCGCCCTGACCGCCCCGACTGACCCGACCGCCGCGACCGCCCCGACCGGCCGATGCGCGCTGCCGCGCCAGCATGTCAGAAGCGGATGCCGCTCGGATCGGAAGCGGCCTGCGGAAAGGCCGGTTCACTGGACACGCGGGCGTCATCGGGCGCGCGCGGCACCACCGCCGGTGCGCGTGCCACCAGCGGCTCGGCCGCGGGCGCTTGCCAGCCGCGCGGCAGGCGCGATTCCTTCGGATAACCGGCCAGGTCCAGCGTGGCCAGCCAGTCGGAATCCGAGTAGCCGCGCAGGGTCTGCCCGCCCACGGTCAGCACCGGCAAAGTGCGGCCACCGCTCAGCCGCTGCAGCGCGGCAACATCGTCTTCGCTGGTGACCAGCCGTTCGACGTAAGGCACACCGCGCGTTTGCAGCAAGCGGCGGCCGTTGTCGCAGGACGGGCAATCGGCGGTGGTGTAGACGGTGACCGGAAAGCGCGTCTGCACGGCTCTCAGGTCTGCCGGCAGTGGGGGCCCGGCAGCCGCGCTGGCCGAGCTCGCATCGCGCCGGAGCGCCTGCACCTGCATGCCGGGCTGGGCCGCGACGGGCCGGTCGGTGTAGGTGATGCGGCCGTCAGGCGCGACCACCTTGTAGGGGGTCTGGGCGACCGCGCCGTTGGTCGACAACGTCAGGAACAGACCAGCCAACAGCATGCCCGGGAAGCTCCATCCTGCCGGCTTCGATCCGCCAGAACAGCGGCCGGCGCCTTGGGGCAGGGCGGACAGGGCAGGCAGTGTGCTCATGGCCTTGAATCTAGCCGAGGATTCCAGCGCAAGGAGCATCCGGTCGATCAGGCCATGCCCTGGTGTCGCAGCAGGGCGTCGATGCTGGGCTCGCGGCCGCGAAAGGCGCGGAAACTGTCCATCGCCGGGCGGCTGCCGCCGGCTTCCAGGATCTCGCGACGGAAGCGCAGGCCGACCTCGGGGTTGAAGACACCTTGTTCCTCGAAAGCTGCGAATGCATCGGCCGAGAGTACCTCGGCCCACTTGTAGCTGTAGTAGCCGGCCGAGTAACCGCCTGCAAAGATGTGCGAGAAGGTGTGCTGTGTCCGGCTGAACGCCGGCGGTGGGTTGACCGCCACTTCGTCGCGGACCTCGTCCACCACGGCCTGCACCCGACCGCCCGCGTCGGCCTCGGCATGCAGGCGCATGTCGACCAGCGAGAATTCGATCTGGCGCAGCGTCTGCAGGCCGCTCTGGAAGTTGCGCGCCGCCAGCATGCGGTCGAACAGCGCGCGCGGCAGCGGCTCGCCGGTGTCGACATGGGCGGTCAGGCGTGACAGCACCTCCCATTCCCAGCAGAAATTCTCCATGAACTGGCTGGGCAGTTCGACCGCATCCCATTCGACGCCGGAAATGCCGGCCACCGCCAGTTCATCCACCTGCGTCAGCATGTGGTGCAGCCCGTGGCCGAACTCGTGGAACAAGGTGATGACATCGTCATGGGTCAGCAGTGCGGGCCGATCCTTGCCGTCAACCTGGCCCACGGGCGATGAAAAATTGCACACCAGGTGCGCCACCGGCGTCTGCAGACCAGCGCCGTCGGGTCGCTGCCAGCGCCCGCGCACCACGTCCATCCACGCGCCCGGGCGCTTGCCAGGGCGGGCGTAGGGGTCGAGGTAGAACTGGCCGACCAGCTGCGGCGCCCCGTCGCCCAGGGCCTGGCCGCTGGCAGCCCGCTCGATGCGGTAGAAGCGCACGCTGTCGTGCCACACCGGCGCGGTGTCGGGCCGGATTTGCACGTCGAACAACGTCTCCACGATGTGGAACAGGCCGTCCAGTACCCGCGGCTCGGTGAAGTACTGCTTGACCGCCTGTTCGCTGAAAGCGTAGCGCGCTTCCTTCAGCTTTTCGGCGATGAAGGCCTGGTCCCAGGCCTGCGGGTCGGCCAGGCCCAGTTGCTCGGCAGCGAAGGCCCGCAACTCGGCCAGGTCGCGCTCGGCATGCGGGCGGGCGCGCTGCGCCAGGTCGCGCAGGAAGGCCATCACCTGGGCCGGCGACTCCGCCATCTTGGGCACCAGCGACAGCGCCGCATAGCTGGGCTGGCCCAGCAGCGCGGCCTCTTCGGCACGCAGCTGCAGCAGTTCGGTCATCAGGGCCGAGTTGTCGCGCTCGGGGGGGCCGAATTCGCTGGCCCTCGTGTTGTAGGCCCGGTAGAGCTGCTCGCGCAAGGCGCGGTCGGTGGCGTACTGCATCACCGGCAGGTAGACGGGGATGTGCAACCTGAGCTGGTGGCCGGCCTGGTGGTCGGCCGCCGCCGCCTCGCGGGTCTGCTGGCAAACATCGTCGGGCACGCCGGCCATCTGCTCGGCGCTGGCGTAGCAGGTGAAACCGTCGGTGGCATCGAGCACATGCTCGCTGAACGACTGGCCGGCCTCGGCGCTGCGCTCCTGGATCGCTGCGAAGCGCGACTTGGCGTCGCCTTGCAGTTCAGCGCCGGACAGCACGAAGTCGCGGATCGCGTGGGCCAGCGCCTGGCTGCGGGCGGGCGTCAGCCGGGCTGCGGCGGGATGGGCCGCCACGGCCTTGTACTTGGCATACAGCCGGTCGTCCGAGCCCAGCCGGGTGTGAAAGTCAGTGATGCGGCCGAGGTTGGCGTTGTAGGCCTCGCGCAACTCGGGCGTGTTGACGACAGCGTTGAGGTGGTTGGCGGCGCCCCAGGCGCGTGACAGGCGTTCCAGCGGCACGTCGAGCGCGGCCGACAGGGCGTCATAGTCGGCGGCCACCTCGTCGCTGACGGCGCGTTCCAGTGCGGCATCGGCCTCAGGCAACAGCACATCGAGTGCCGGTGTCAGGTGCTCGGGGCGGATGGCGGCGAAGTCGGGCAGGGGCACGGCGGACAGCAGCGGGTTGCTCATGGTCTTGCTTTCGGGAGGTGGTGGCAGGGGCCAGGCGTTCGTGCGGATCTGACTGGACTACGTGGTGCCGCGTTCCGCGGATTCAACCGTGTTGACCAGCAGCATGGTGATGGTCATCGGACCGACCCCGCCCGGCACCGGCGTGATCCAGCCGGCCACTTCAGCAACGCCGGCGAAGTCGACATCACCGCACAGCTTGCCCTCGTCATTGCGGTTCATGCCGACGTCGATGACGATGGCGCCGGGTTTGACCATGTCGGCCGTCAATGTGTTGCGTCGGCCCACCGCGGCCACCACCACATCGGCCTGCCGCGTGAAGACCCCCAGGTCGGGTGTGGCGCTGTGGCAGATGGTGACGGTGGCGTTGGCGGCCAGCAGCAACAGCGCCATCGGCTTGCCCACGGTGTTGCTGCGGCCGATCACCACCGCATGCTTGCCCTTGAGCGTCTGGCCGGTCGATTCGATCAGCTTCATGCAACCGAAGGGCGTGCAGGGCCGGAAACCCGGCAGCCCGGCCATCAGATCGCCAGCGCTCTGCACCGAGTAGCCGTCGACGTCCTTGGCGGGATCAATCGTCTCGATCACGCGCTGCGGGTTGATGTGTTTGGGCAGCGGCATCTGCACCAGGATGCCGTGGATGGCCGGATCGTCGTTGAGCGCGCGGATGCGGGCCAGCAGGTCGGCTTCGGACAGCGTGGCGTCGCAGGTCTGCAGCACCGAATGCACGCCGGTGTCGTGGCAGGCCTTGACCTTGTTGCGCACGTAGACCGCCGAGGCCGGATCGTCGCCGACCAGGATGACGGCGAGGCCGGGGCGGGTGCCGCGGGCGGTGAGCGCCGCGGCGCGGGCGGCCACCTCGGCGCGGATCTGCTGCGACAGCGCGGTGCCGTTGATCAGTTGGGCGGTCATTCAGGCGTCCTTCGAAAGTACGGGCTTCCCAATGCAAGAAGCCGCTGGCGGACAGCGGCTTCGGGAGGGCGGTGGCGGCTCAGAGGTTGAGAGGAATTCGAGCGTGCCCGAGCGACGCCCCGAAACGTGCCCGATCTAGGCGCAAAGCACAGTCATAGCCCGGCTATGGCGAGCATTTGCAACGACGAGCGGGTGCGTTTCGGGGTAGTGAGCGGGCATGATCGAAAAACTCTCAAGCTCTCAAGCTCTCAAGCTCTCAAGCTCTCAGGCCTTGGCTGCCGTGCTGTTGGCCCCGAGCGCGATCTTCAGCAGGTCGGCGACGGTATTGGCGTTGAGCTTTTCCATGATGTTGGCGCGGTGCGCCTCGACCGTCTTGATGCTGATGCCCAGGTCGTCGGCGATCTGCTTGTTCAGCCGGCCGGCGACGATGCGTTCGAGCACCTGGGCCTCGCGCGTGGTCAGGCGGCTGAGCAGCGCGTCGCGGCTGGCCTGCTCCTGGTGGTGGCTGAAGGCGCTGCGCGCCTGGTCGAGCATGCGTTCGACCAGGCCGATCAGTTCGTCTTCCTTGAAGGGCTTCTCGATGAAGTCCATCGCGCCCTTCTTCATCGTGGTCACCGCCATCGGCACATCGCCATGGCCGGTGATGAAGACCACCGGCAGCGGGCTCTTTCGCTCGAGCAGGCGGTCTTGCAGTTCGAGCCCGCTCATGCCGTCCATGCGGATGTCGGCGATCAGGCAGGCCACCTCGCGTGGGTCGAAGCGCGACAGGAAGGATTCGGCCGAGTCGAAGCACTTGACCCGATAGTCCTTGCCTTCGAGCAACCACTGCAGCGAATCACGCACGGCTTCGTCGTCATCGACGACATAGACCGTGCCCTTCTTGGGAATCAGGCTCATGGGGAGGCTTTGGCGACAGGTGGTCTGGCGGCAGGGGGGTTGGCGAGATCGGTCGCTGGCTCAGCGGGGCTCATCGGGGCACTGCGGGGTGCGACGGGCCCTGGTGAAACAACGTGCTTTCCTCGTGCCGGCCAGTGGTTTCGACGGGCAGGGTGAAGGCGAACCTGCATCCTGTTACAAGGTCTCCATTGTAGAGGTTCTGGGCCTTGATCCGGCCCCGGTGGCTCTCCACGATCGACCGGCACAGCGACAGCCCGATGCCCATCCCTTCGGCCTTGGTCGAGAAGAAAGCCTCGTACAGCCGGGCGATCACCTCGTCGGGCAAGCCCGGCCCCATGTCGGTCACCGAGAACTCGATCACCCCCCCTTCATCGGGGGTGTGGCGCGGGATCACCCGCAGCTCGATGTGCCGTCGCGAGGCCGGCAGCTTGGCGCTGTCGATCGCCTCGGCGGCGTTCTTCAGCAGGTTCAGCAGCACCTGCTCGATCAGGATCGGATCGCAGCTGAGCACGGGCAGGCGCTGCGCCACGTAATGGTGGATCGCTACATTGCGGCGGCGCAGTTCGATGCTGGCCAATTCGACCGCCTCGTTGACGATGGCGTCGGCCTGCGACGGCTGGCGCTGCGGCTCGCTCTTCTTCACGAAGGCGCGGATGCGGTGGATGATCTGGCCGGCCCGCTCGGCCTGGCGCGCCGTTTTGCCCAGCGCGGCCAGCAGCGCATCGCGGTCGATGGTGTCGGCCTTGACCCGCGAGACCATGCCGTTGCAGTAGTTGGTGATGGCCGTCAGCGGCTGGTTCAACTCGTGTGCCACCGACGAGGCCATCTCGCCCATCGTGATCAGCCGGCTGCTGACCTGGGCCTTTTCGGCCTGCAGTTCAGCCAGCTCTTCGGCGCGCCGGCGGGCGGTGACGTCGGTGGCGATCAACATCTGCGCCAGGCGGCCGTCGGTCCATTGCAGGTAGCGCGCGCGCACGTCGAACCACTTGTCCAGTCCGGCGGCATAGACCTCGCGCGGGTTGTTGCCCAGGCCGGTGAGCTCTTGCGTGGGCAGGCCCGACAGGCTGTCCTCGTCGTCGTGGCCGGTCACGTCCAGCGGCATGCTGGTTGCCGCGCCGCTGGCCAGCAGCGCGTGGCCCTTGGCATCGGCACCGAACCACAGCCGGTAGCTGCGGTTGGCGAACAACAGTTCACCCTGTTGCACCGACAGCACCGATACCGCGGCCTCCAGCCCCTCCAGCACGGTGGTGAAGCGCTCGTGCGAGGCCGACAGCTGGTCGCGGATCCGTTTCGCCTCGGTGATGTTGGTCATCGACGTCATCCAGCCGGTCTGGTGGCCGCGCGAGTCGACCAGCGGCGATACATACATGCGGGCGTCGAACAGCGTGCCGTTCTTGCGCATCACCTTCACTTCGATGCCGCCGGCCGGGCTGCGGCCCTGCAGTTCCTGCTGCAACAGGCGGGTGTTTTCGTCGATGCGGTCGACCGGCCAGTAGGGATAGGGCGGCAGGCGGCCGATCAGCTCATGTTCGGTGAAGCCGGTCATCGCGCAGAAAGCCGGGTTGACGTAGGTGACCCGGCCCTCGACATCCATCGCCCGCATGCCGGTGAGCATGGAGTTTTCCATCGCGCGGCGGAAGTTGGTCTCCTGCACCAATGCGCCCTGGATCTGCGTGCGCCGGCGCACGTGGCGCCAGGTGCCCAGCAGCATCCACAAGGTGAGCACCGACAGCGCCACGACCATCCAGAACAAGGTGTTGCCGATCAGGCCGACGGAGGTGCGGTAACCGCTGCCGCGCAACACCAGGCCGTTGGCAGCGGGTGCCAGCGGCACGTCGTGCACGATGGCCGCGGGCCGCAGCTTGCCGCCGGGCATCGGCAACACGGTGCTGGCGATCGTGCGGTCCTGCTCGTCGAGCACCGCCACAGCGTGCCGACGGGTCACCTCGCTGGGCACGAAGTGGCGCATCAGCACGTCGATCGAGTAGTTGACGACCAGCGCACCGGAAAACTGGCCGCGGTCGAGCATCGGCACCAGCACCTGGAAGACCATGGCGCCGTGCGAGTCTTTGAACGGGCGCGAATAGATCGGCTGGCGCAGGTCGCGGGCAGCGATGAAGGCCCATTCGGTCTCGCTGCGGCCCGGCGTGTTGGCCACCGCCTTGTCATCGGGCTTGGCGCCGTCGTCTCGCTCGGCCTGGGCCGAGTAGCCGGCGCGGGACCGGCGGTTGGCCGTCAACCAGACGAACTGGGTGATCTCGGGCCGGTCGTTCGAGAAGGTGGCCGCCTGGGGCGTGAAGTCGGCGGTGTCGAGCTCGCGGGTGACGAACTCGCGTGCCATGCGCACCAGCTGCTCCTGGTTCTCGATCAAGCGCAGGCGGATCTGTTGCTGGGCGATCTCGGTGTCGCGCTTGACGGCCTCGGTCTCGCGCTCCAGTTCCTCATTGCGCAAATACCAGAAGGCCGAAATGATCGCGGCCAGAAACAACAGCACCGAGGCCAAAGGGCCGAGGGTGGCGAAACGGTCTTGCCGTGCGGCAGACTGCCGGCGCCACCAGCGACCAATCAGCCGGCGCTGGCCGACAACGGGGCCCGATGAATCCGGACCGGGCGAAAGTGGCGTCATGAGACGATTATCTCGATTGTCGAGCGCACCCATCTGGTGCAGATCGGCTGCCATACGACAGGGTCCAGCTGTCACATTTCGCAATACGAAATGTGTTCGCACTATTTGAAAAATGCACGGCTTTGTGCCAAACTTCGCGCCGTTCGACAACGCCACCGATGATCCAAATACCCGGAATGAGGAGACACCCGATGTCCGCACAACCCGAATCCCTGCCCGGCAACGCCCTGAACGCATTGGGCGACGCCTTCGACACCGACGCCCAGGAAACCCGCGAGTGGCTGGATGCGCTGGATGGTGTCATCGCCGCCGAGGGCCCGGCGCGTGCGCACTTCCTGCTGGAGAGGCTGATCGAGGAGGCGCGTCACAACGGCATCGCGCACCCGTTTTCGGCGACCACGCCCTACATCAACACGATCGAGCCGGCCGACGAGGCCCGCAGCCCCGGCAACCTGGAGATCGAAGGTCGCCTGCGCGCCTACATGCGATGGAACGCCATGGCGCTGGTGGTCAAGGCGAACCGGCACGACCCTGCGGACGGCGGCGACCTGGGCGGCCACATCAGCTCGTTCCAGTCGCTGGCCCACCTCTTCGCGGCGGGTTTCAACCACTTCTGGCATGCCGACGACAGCGCCACCGGCGGCACCCATGGCGGCGACCTGCTCTACATCCAGGGCCACTCGGCGCCCGGCATCTACGCCCGCGCCTTCATGGAAGGACGTTTGAGCGAAGAGCAATTGCTCAACTTCCGGCAGGAAGTCGACGGCAAGGGCTTGTCGAGCTACCCGCACCCCAAGCTGATGCCCGAGTTCTGGCAATTCCCGACCGTCTCGATGGGTCTGGGTCCGATCATGGCGATCTACCAGGCGCGGTTCCTGAAGTACCTGCATGCCCGCGGCATTGCCGACACCAGCCAACGCAAGGTCTGGGTGTTCTGCGGCGATGGCGAGATGGACGAGCCCGAATCGCTGGGCGCGATCGGCCTGGCCGCGCGCGAGAAGTTGGACAACCTGGTCTTCGTCATCAACTGCAACCTGCAGCGCCTGGACGGCCCGGTGCGCGGCAACGGCAAGATCATCCAGGAACTGGAGGGCGAATTCCGTGGCTCGGGTTGGAATGTCATCAAGCTGATCTGGGGCCGACAGTGGGACGACTTGCTGGCGCGCGACAAGGACGGCGCGCTGCGCAAGATCATGCTCGACACGCTGGACGGCGACTTCCAGGCCTTCAAGGCCAACGATGGCGCTTTTGTTCGCAAGCACTTCTTCGGCCGCGATCCGCGCACGCTGGAAATGGTGGCCAGGATGAGCGACGACGAGGTCTGGGGCCTGCGCCGCGGCGGCCACGATGCGAACAAGGTCTACGCCGCCTTCCACGCCGCCAACAGCACCCAGGGCCAGCCGACTGTGCTGCTGGTCAAAACCGTCAAGGGCTATGGCATGGGCCGTGCCGGCGAAGGCAAGAACACCGCCCACCAGACCAAGAAGCTGACGGACGAAGACATCCGCTACTTCCGCGACCGGTTCAACATCCCGATCGCCGACAGCGACCTGCCCGGGATCCCGTTCTACAAGCCGGCCGACGACACGCCCGAGATGCGTTATCTGCACGAGCGCCGCGAGGCCCTGGGCGGTTACCTGCCGCACCGCCGCACCAAATCGGACGAGCAGTTCACCGTGCCGTCGCTGGAGACCTTCAAGGCCGTGCTGGATGCCACGCCCGAAGGGCGCGAGATCAGCACCACGCAGGCCTTCGTGCGTTTCCTGACGCAGTTGCTGCGCGACAAGGCGCTGGGCCCGCGCACCGTGCCGATCCTGGTCGACGAGGCGCGCACCTTCGGCATGGAAGGCCTGTTCCGCCAGATCGGCATCTACAACCCCGAAGGACAGAAGTACACCCCGGTCGACAAGGACCAGGTGATGTATTACCGCGAAGCGGTGGACGGCCAGATCCTGCAGGAAGGCATCAACGAGGCCGGCGGCATGTGCAGCTGGATCGCCGCGGCCACGAGCTATTCGACGAACAACCGGATCATGGTGCCGTTCTACGTCTACTACTCGATGTTCGGCTTCCAGCGCTTCGGTGACCTGGCCTGGGCCGCCGGCGACATGCAGGCCCGCGGCTTCCTGCTGGGCGGCACCAGCGGGCGCACCACGCTGAACGGCGAAGGCCTGCAGCACGAGGACGGCCACAGCCACGTGCTGGCCGGCACGATTCCGAACTGTGTCTCCTACGACCCGACCTATGCCCACGAGGTGGCCGTGATCCTGCACCACGGCCTGAAGCGCATGGTCGAGCGGCAGGAGAACGTCTACTACTACATCACCCTGCTGAACGAAAACTACCCGATGCCCGGCCTGACCGCCGGCACCGAGGAGCAGATCATCAAGGGCATGTACCTGCTGCAGGACGCCGCCGCCGAGCTGTCCAGCAAGCCGGGCCAGCCGCAGGTCAACCTGCTGGGCTCGGGCACCATCCTGCGTGAATCCATCGCCGCCAAGCAGTTGCTGGAAGCCGACTGGGGTGTCGCCGCCAAGGTCTGGAGCTGCCCCAGCTTCAACGAGCTGGCACGCGACGGCCAGGACGCCGAGCGCTGGAACCTGCTGCACCCGACCGACACGCCGCGCGTGCCATTCGTCGCCCGGCAGCTGGCCGGCCATGCCGGTCCGGTGATCTGCTCGACCGACTACATCAAGGTCTTCGGCGAGCAGATCCGTGCCTACATGCCGAGAGATGCACAAGGCCGCGAACGCAGCTTCAAGGTGCTGGGCACCGATGGCTTCGGCCGCAGCGACTTCCGCAGCAAGCTGCGCGAGCACTTCGAGATCAACCGCCACTACATCGTGGTCGCGGCGTTGAAGACGCTGGCCGACGAAGGCGCCGTGCCGACGGCCCGGGTGGCCGAGGCGATCCAGCAATACAAGCTGAACGTCGACAAGATCAACCCGCTGTACGCCTGACATCGACCCCCGGTAACGGCTAACGGAGACAAGCAATGGCATTGGTAGAAGTCAAGGTCCCGGACATCGGCGACTTCAAGGACGTGGCGGTGATCGAATTGATGGTCAAGCCGGGCGACAGCATCGCGGTGGATCAGAGCCTGATCACGGTGGAGAGCGACAAGGCGTCGATGGAAATCCCGTCGTCGCATGCCGGCGTGGTCAAGGAGATGAAGATCGCGATCGGTGATGTGGTGAATCAGGGTTCGCTGCTGCTGGTGCTGGAAGCGGCCGGTGAGTCAGCCGCCGCGCCGGCCCCGGCTGCATCGGCTGGCCCACCGGCGCCGGCTGCACCGACTGCACCGGCTGCAGCGCTGGCAACGCCCGCGGCACCGGCTGCTGCAGCGTCGGCTGCGGCGGCCGCTGCGCCAGTGGCCGCCGCCGTTAGCGGCTCGATCGAGGTCTTCGTGCCCGACATCGGCGACTTCGCCGAGGTGGCCGTCATCGAGGTGATGGTCAAGCCCGGCGACACGATCAAGGTCGAACAGAGCCTGATCACGGTCGAGAGCGACAAGGCGTCGATGGAGATCCCGTCCAGCCATGCCGGCGTGGTCAAAGAGGTGAAGGTTCAGCTCGGCGACAAGGTCAAGATGGGTTCGCTGGTGGTGGTGCTAGAGGGCGTGGTGGGTGCGGCTGCACCGGTTGCTGCGGCGGCCCCGGGCCAGGTCCAGGCACAGGCCGTTCCCGCGACCACGTCGGCACCTGCCGCAGTGGCTGCCGGGGCTGCTGCGGCCCCCGCCGCCGCGGTTGCGGTGGCCGCGCCCGCCACATCCGCCACACCCGCCACACCCGCCACACCCGCCACACCCGCCGCCGCCGTGCCGGCGCACGACCCCATGGCGCACAAGGCTGCATTGCCGCACGCGTCACCGTCGATCCGTCGCCTGGCGCGCGACCTGGGCGTGGCGCTGGCCGAGGTGGCCGGCTCGGGGCCCAAGGGCCGCATCACCGAGGCTGACGTGCAAGGTTTCGTCAAGGGCGTAATGGCCGGCGCGGTGACCACGGTCGCGCAAAAGGCCAGGGCGCCAGCGCCCGCCGCCGCTGGTGGCGGCGAGGCCTTCCCCGGCCTGTTGCCTTGGCCCAAGGTGGATTTCGCCAAGTTCGGCGCCGTCGAGCGCAAGGACCTGTCGCGCATCCAGAAGATCAGCGGCGCCAACCTGCACCGCAACTGGGTGATCATTCCGCACGTCACCAACCACGACGATGCCGACATCACCGAGCTGGAAGCCTTTCGCGTGGCGACCAACCAGGACAACGAGAAGTCGGGCGTCAAGGTCACGATGCTGGCCTTCATGATCAAGGCGGCGGTGGCGGCGCTGAAGAAGTTTCCGCAGTTCAATTCATCGCTGGACGGTGACCAACTGGTGCTGAAGAGCTACTTCCACATCGGCTTTGCCGCCGACACGCCCAACGGCCTGGTCGTGCCGGTGATCAAGGACGCCGACAAGAAGGGCATCTTCCAAATCAGTACCGAGATGGGCGAGCTGGCCAAGAAGGCGCGCGACGGCAAGCTGGGCCCGGCCGACATGAGCGGCGGCTGTTTCTCGATCAGCAGCCTGGGCGGCATCGGCGGGCGTTACTTCACGCCGATCATCAACGCGCCCGAGGTGTCGATCATGGGCGTCTGCAAGAGCAGCCTCGAGCCGCGCTGGGACGGCAAGCAGTTCGTGCCGCGCCTGATCCTGCCGCTGAGCCTGAGCTGGGACCACCGCGTCATCGACGGCGCCGCCGCGGCCCGCTTCAACGTGTACTTCGCCAGCCTGCTGGCCGACTTCCGCCGCATCGTGCTGTGACGGTGGACTTCAAGCCTCAAGACAATCGGAGACAAGCATGGCGTTGATCGAAGTGGCGGTGCCCGACATCGGGGACTTCAAGGACGTGGCGGTGATCGAGATCCTGGTGAAACCGGGCGACACGGTTGCGTTGGAACAAAGCCTGGTGTCGGTGGAATCGGACAAGGCGTCGATGGAGATTCCGTCGTCGCATGCCGGCGTGGTCAAGGAGCTTAAGCTGGCGCTGGGCGACAAACTCAACCAGGGCAGCCTGATCTTGACCTTGGAGGCGGCGGAGGCGGCTGCCGCCGTGGCGGCCCCTGCCGCTGCAGCGCCGGCAGCGGCCGCCGTGGCCCCCGCGGTGGCAACAGCCGCGGCAGCCGTGGCAGTCGCCGCGTCGGCCGTGGTGGCGCCCGCAGCCGCCAGCTACGCGGGCGGTGCCGATCTCGAATGCGACCTGCTGGTGCTCGGCGCCGGCCCCGGCGGCTACTCGGCGGCCTTCCGCGCCGCCGACCTGGGGCTGAAGGTCGTGATCGTCGAGCGTTACGCGGCGCTGGGTGGCGTCTGCCTCAACGTCGGCTGCATTCCCAGCAAGGCGCTGCTGCACGTGGCCGCGGTGATGGACGAGGTGCAACATTTCGCCGACCTGGGCGTCACGTTTTCGGCGCCGACCGTCGACCTGCCGAAACTGCTGGGCCACAAGAACAAGGTGGTGGGCAAGCTCACCGGTGGCCTGGCCGCCATGGCCAAGATGCGCAAGGTCACCGTGGTGCGCGGCTACGGCAGCTTCGCCGATCCGCACCATGTGGTGGTCGAGGAGACCAGCGGTGACGGGCAAGCCAAGACCGGCCAGTCGCAGACGATCAAGTTCAGGCAATGCATCATCGCGGCCGGGTCGCAGGCGGTGCGGCTGCCCTTCCTGCCGGACGACGCTCGCATCGTCGACAGCACCGGCGCGATGCAGCTCACGCAGGCGCCGAAGAAGATGCTGGTCATCGGCGGCGGCATCATCGGGCTGGAGATGGGCACGGTGTACTCCACGCTGGGCGCCCGGCTCGACGTGGTCGAGATGCTCGACGGCCTGATGCAGGGCGCCGACCGCGACCTGGTCAAGGTGTGGCAGAAGTTGAACGCGCCGCGCTTCGACAACATCCTGCTCAAGACCAAGACCGTGGCCGCTTCAGCCGAGGCCGACGGCATCCGCGTCAAGTTCGAGGGTCTGGACGGCAAGCAAAGCGACGGCCTGTACGACCTGGTGCTGCAGGCCGTGGGCCGCACGCCCAACGGCAACAAGATCGCCGCCGACAAGGCCGGCGTGGTGGTCACCGAGCGCGGCTTCATCCCGGTCGACGTGCAGATGCGCACCAACGTGGCGCACATCTTCGCCATCGGCGACGTGGTCGGCCAGCCGATGCTGGCGCACAAGGCGGTGCACGAGGCCCATGTGGCGGCCGAGGTGGCGGCTGGCACCGCCCACGGCGATTCCGCATTGAGCAAAGCCCAGTTCGACGCCCGCGTGATCCCCAGCGTGGCCTACACCGACCCCGAGGTGGCGTGGGTCGGCCTGACCGAAGACGACGCCAAGGCGCGCGGCATCAAGGTCAAGAAGGGGCTGTTTCCCTGGACAGCCTCGGGCCGGGCGATTGCCAACGGCCGCGACGAAGGGATCACCAAGCTGCTGTTCGACGACTCGCCCGAAGCCCATGGCCACGGCAGGATCCTGGGCGGCGGCATCGTCGGCAGCCATGCCGGCGACATGATCGGCGAGGTGGCGCTGGCGATCGAGATGGGCGCCGACGCAATCGACATCGGCAAGACCATCCACCCGCACCCGACGCTGGGCGAGAGCATCGGCATGGCCGCCGAAGTGGCCCACGGCAGCTGCACCGACCTGCCGCCGCTGCGGCGTTAGCCGCCCGGCCACGGAGGGCCGCGCCGCTGCGTGGCCTGCGGCCCCGGTGGCCATGCCAGGCAGCCTGCCTGGGTCTCAAGTTGCAGGCATTCCGGACGACAACGAGGAAGGCGGCACCGACCGGCCGGCCTGCAAGGCCGACCGGTCGGGGTGCCGCGTCCTCCTTCTGCCCTGTCCGGAACCGATGCGCCCCTTGCCTGCACAGCTGTTGGATCCCGTCCGATGACCGACGCGTCACCGGCGGTTTCGTCGTCGCAACCGCTGACCACGCCCGCCCACCCGCTCCTTCGCGTGCCCGGGCTGCTGGTGCTGCTGGCCGGGCTGTCGTTGGCCGGTGGTGCCACGCTGTGGCTGGGTCCTGTGGCCTTGGCCGGTGCTGGCCTGCTCGTGGGTGGCGGTCTGGCCGGTGGCTGGCTGGTGCGGCGGCAGGTTCAGGCAGACGTCACGCACCTCGTGTCGTTCACGCTGGCTCAGGCCGGCCACCGGCTGCCGACGGTGTCGGCCAAGCGGTCAGGCCCGTCGACGCTCGACGCCGAATCGGCCGATTCGTCCCATTCGGCCACGGCGGCGGCTGCGACATCGGTGGTGCTGCAGCCCTTGAGCCAGGGCGTGCACCGCCTGCTGGCCCGCCAGGAAGCCTTGTTTCAAGCCCAGGCTGCCCAGTTGGATGCGCTGCGGCAACTGGCCCACAGCGACGGCCTGACAGGGTTGCCCAACCGGCGTCACTTCATGGCCACGCTCGACGCCTTGCTGGCGGGCGATGGCGCACCCACCGAGATCGGCCTGCTGCTGCTGCGGGTCTGCGACCTGCAGGGCATGAACCAGCGCATCGGCCACAGCGCGGCCGACCATGTGCTGCAGGCACTGGCGCTGTCGCTGCAGACCTACACCGACCGCATCGACCGCTGCAGCGCCGGACGGCTTAATGGCGCGGACTTCGCGCTGCTGTTGCCAGTCGGTGGCATGGCGGTGGAGACCGCGCAGGCACTGGTGAAGGCCCTGCGTGGCCCGATCATGCACATCGACCCAGGCGCCAAAGTCGCCGCGGGCGGGGTGGAACTGCGTTTGCCGCTGACCGGCGCCCAGGCGCTGGCGCTGGCCGACGCAGCGCTGGCTCAGGCAGAGACCAACGGCAGTGCGGCGCCACCGCCCCCGGTCGGCGATCCGCAAACGACCGAGCCCGCCTTGCCAAGCGGTGAAACTTCCTGGCAACGCCACATTGCCCGCGCACTGGTGCAGGGCCGGGTGACGCTGGGCGCCTTCGCAGTGCGCACCGCCGACGGCCGCCAGCTGCACCTGGACTGTCCGCTGCGCGTGCAGCTGCTGCCCAACGGGCCGCTGGAGCCCGCGTCGCGCTGGCTGTCGTTGGCCACCCGCAGCCGGCTGTGTGCCGCGGCCGACGAAAAGGCCCTGGCTTTGGCGCTGGCCGCGATCGCCCGCGACGGCGTGGCCCGCTGCGTCAACATCGCAGCGCAATCGGTTGCCTCGGCCGAATTTGTCACCGCCATCACCCGCCGGTTGGAGGCCGAGCCCTCGCTGGCTTGCCGCTTGTGGGTCGACCTGCCCGAAGCGCTGGCGCTGGAGCGGCCGCTGCTGGTACGCGAGTTGTCGCGCCGCTGGCGGCCGCTGGGCGTGATGCTGGGGCTGGAGCATGCTGGCGAAGGCCTGACCCGCATCCCGCGGCTGATCGACCTGGGGCTGGATTGCGTGCGCATCGACGGCCGCTTCGTCAACGGCATCGCCGGCCCGGACGCCGAACCCGCGCGCCGCTACCTGCAGGGGCTGGTCACGCTGGTGCAGACCGTGGGCCTGCAGGTGACGGCCGAGGGTGTGCGCTCGACCGATGACCTGGCGCTGCTGTGGGGCATGGGCTTCGATGCCGCCACCGGCCCGGCGCTGGCCGACGAGCCCACGCTGATGGCCTGAGCCGGCAAGAAGCGGCGGGCGTGATTGCTGCCGGGCCCTGTCGTGCTGATGGGGCTAGATGTCAGCGCTGTGCAGCGGGTAGCTGCCGCTGCGCCGGCAGGCAAAAAAATGCTGAAGCGTTTCGCGCACCGTGCGGAAGGCGATCTCGTCCCACGGGATCTCGTGCTCATGGAACAGCCGCGCTTCCAGGGTTTCCGGCCCGGGATCGAGCGTGGCGTCGAGCATGCGGGCGCGGTAGAAAAGGTGCACCTGGCCGACCCGCACCACGTTCATCACGGTGAACAAGCCCTCCAACTCGATCTTGGCGCCGGCTTCTTCCACCGTCTCGCGGAGGGCACCGTCGGCCACCGTCTCGCCCAGCTCCATGAAGCCGGCCGGCAGCGTCCAGAAGCCGTGGCGCGGCTCGATCGCGCGCTTGCACAGCAGCACCTGCTCGCCCCACACCGGCACCGTGCCCACCACGTTGAGCGGGTTCTCGTAGTGGATGGTCTTGCAGCCGGTGCAGACCGCGCGTTCGCGGTTGTCGTCGGCCGGGACGACGTAGACGACGGCGGCGCCGCAACGAGGACAGTGTTTGATCCGGCGCGTTTCTAGCATCTCAAAAGTGTAGCCCGCTGCATGGCATCATCCGCCGAACAAGCCCTTTCCAACCTGCACGATCCACCCGCCCAGACTGCCTGCCATGCACTTCGTCATCAGCCCGCCCGCCCCACCCGCCGTGCCCGTTGTCGGCGGCGGCTTGTTCCCCGTCCACCGCATCTACTGTGTCGGCCGCAACTACGCCGAGCATGCGCAGGAAATGGGCTTCACCGGCCGCGAACCGCCGTTCTTCTTTCTCAAGCCCGCCGACGCCCTGGTGCCGGTGGTCGACGGCGCAGTGGGCGAGATCGACTATCCGCCGCTCACCGCCAACCTGCACCACGAGATCGAACTGGTGGTCGCCATCGGCACCGGTGGGCGCGACATCGCTGCGGCCGACGCGACCAAGCACATCTGGGGCTACGCGGTCGGGCTGGACATGACCCGCCGCGACCTGCAGAACGACATGAAGAAGCAGGGCCGGCCCTGGTGCATCGGCAAGGGTTTCGATCAGTCGGCGCCGATCGACCCGCTGCACCCGATCGCGTCCACCGGCGCGTTATCGACCGGCGCCATCACGCTCAGCGTGAACGGCGTGCAGAAACAGTCCGGAGACCTGGCCGATTTGATCTGGAACGTGGCCGAAACGATCGAGACCCTGTCGAAGGCCTGGGCGCTGCAGCCGGGCGATCTGATCTTCACCGGCACGCCGGCGGGTGTCAGCGCGGTGGTGACCGGTGACGTGATGGAGGGCAGCATCGCCGGGCTGGGCTCGCTGAAGGTGCGCGTGAAGTGACGGTTGCGCTGGGAGATGCCGCATGAAGCTCTACAACTATTTCCGCTCGTCGGCCTCGTGGCGCGTGCGCATCGCGCTGGCGATCAAGGGGCTGGACTATGACTACGTGCCGGTGCACCTGGTCAAGCGCGAGCACCTGGCCGACGGCTTCACCGCGCTGTCGGCGTCGCGCCTGGTGCCGCTGCTCGAGGACGGTGACGCGCGGCTGACGCAATCGCTGGCGATCATCGAGTACCTCGAAGAAACCCATCCGCAGCCGCCGCTGCTGCCGGCTGACCCGCCGGGCCGCGCCCGGGTGCGCGCCATCGCCCAGGACATCGCCTGCGAAATCCATCCGCTGAACAACCTGCGGGTGCTGCGCTACCTGGTGCACGACCTCAAGCTCAGCGAGGACGACAAGACCCGCTGGGTCCGCCATTGGGTCGAAAGCGGGCTGGAGGCGGTGGAACGCCAACTGGCCGCGCAACCGTCGCGCTTCTGCCACGGTGATGCGCCCACGCTGGCCGACTGCACGCTGGTGCCGCAGATCTTCAACGCCCAGCGCTTCGAGTGCCGCACCGCGCATGTGCCGCAGGTGATGCGGGTGTTCGAGGCCTGCATGCAGCTCGACGCCTTTGCCAAGACGCATCCGTCGGCCTGTCCGGATGCGGGTTGAACGTCTGCACCGGGGCTGCTGGACGGTGGCCGCCAGCCGATGACGCTGCACAAACTCTCGGCCGGGGCACCGGGCGATGCACTGGCCACTGAACTGCGGGATGTGCAGCAGGACGCGATGACGCACGTGCTGCCGGACGTGCTGCCGGACGCGCTGAGGCCCGATTGGTCGGCCCCGTCCAACGTCACCGCGCTGATGAGCACCCGGCACGGCGGCGTCAGCGTCGCGCCGTTCGACAGCCTGAACCTGCGTCCACCCGCGCTGGGTGGCGATGCGGTCGACCCACCCGCCGCGGTGCTCGAAAACCAGCGGCGCTTCGGCTTGGCGCTGGGTGCACGGCCGGTGTGGCTGAACCAGGTGCACGGACACACGGTGGTTCGGTTGACGGCTGATCACCTGCGCCCTGGGGCTGCGCTGCCGGTGGCCGATGCCAGCGTCTGCACCGAACCCGGCATCGCCTGCACCGTGCTGGTGGCCGATTGCCTGCCCCTGCTGCTGTGCAGCGCCAACGGCCGCGGTGTCGCCGCGGCGCACGCCGGCTGGCGTGGCTTGGCGGGCGGTGTGATCGACCAGACGGTGGCGGCGCTGTGCTCGGCGGCAGCCTGTTCACCCGGCGAGTTGCTGGTCTGGCTGGGGCCCTGCATCGGACCAACCGCGTTCGAGGTCGGCGAAGACGTGCTGCTGGCGTTCGGCGTCGACCCGCTGGACCCCGCCCCGCCGCTGTTCCTGCCCAGTCCCCGACCCGACGGCAGCCCACGTTGGCGCGCAAACCTGGTGGCCCTGACGCGCCGCCGGCTGGCCGCGCTGGGCGTGACGCGGGTCAGCGGCGGCGGTTGGTGCACCGCCAGCGATGACTCAAGATTCTTTTCATTCCGCCGGCAGGCCCGCACCGGGCGCATGGCCGCCGGCATCGCCCTGCGGCGATGACGCTGTGCCGGCACTGACCCGCAGCGTGGCTTCGGCGGCTTCGGCGGCTTCGGTGGCTTCGGCGGCTTCGGCAGTGGCTGCCGCACGGCGCGCCCGGCCACGTGCCGGCGTGCCCATCACGTACAACACGATGGCCAGCGGCATCACGCCGTACAGCAAGAAGGTGAAGAAAGCGCCCAGCACGGTGCCCTGGGTCGAGGTGGCTTCTGCCAAGGTCATCAAGACGACGACGAACATCCAGGCCAATGCGACGATGTGCATTTCGTATTATGGTATTCAATATCACTTATTGAAAAATCAAGTCATCATCGGGTAAGCTATTGCCCGTACAACATGAACCCGTGCGCAGGATCGCACACCGGCACGCACTTGCGCTGCCGGGCACAGGAGACAACCATGAAGCGCAAACCGGAACCGACCGTGGCCAAGACAGGGCAGACCGCCCAGACCATTGCGCAGGCTACTGTCCAGGCGGGGGCCGACACGATGGGCAACGCGATGACCGGGCTCTGGAAGTCGATGTCGGGCATGAGCCTGCCGATGGACGCGCTGGCCAAGCTGCAGGGCGATTACCTGCAGCAGGCGACAGCGATGTGGAACAACTCGCTCTCCACCTTGCAGCACGACGGCACGGCAAAGGCGCCAGTGGGCGACAAGCGCTTTGCCGCCGATGCCTGGGCCAACAACCCGGCGGCCGCCTTGGCTGCGCAGACCTATCTGTTGAACGCCCGCACCCTGCTGCAGATGGCCGACAGCGTGCAGGCCGACCCCAAGACCAAGGCACGCATCCGCTTCGCGGTGCAGCAATGGGTGGATGCGGCCAGCCCGGCCAACTACCTGGCCACCAACCCCGAGGCGCTGGCCAAGGCGGTGGCCACTGGCGGCGAGAGCATCAGCCACGGCATGCAGCAGCTGTGGAAGGACATCGAGCAGGGCCGCATGTCGCAGACCGATGAGTCGGTGTTCGAAGTCGGCAAGAACGTGGCCACCAGTGAAGGTGCGGTGGTGTTCGAGAACGACCTGTTCCAGTTGATCGAATACAAGCCGCTGACTGCCAAGGTCCATGAGCGGCCGATGCTGTTCGTGCCGCCGTGCATCAACAAGTACTACATCCTCGACCTGCAGCCCGAGAACTCGGTGATCCGCTACACGGTCGACAACGGTCACCGCGTGTTCGTCGTCAGCTGGCGCAACCCCGACGAGAGCCTGGCCGCCACGACCTGGGACGACTACATCGAAAACGGCCCGATCAAGGCGATCGAGGTGGTGCAGGACATCACCGGCGCCGAGACCATCAACACGCTGGGTTTCTGCGTCGGCGGCACCATCCTGGCCACCGCGCTGTCGGTGCTGGCCGCCCGTGGCCGGAAGCCGGCCGAATCGATGACGCTGCTGACCACGCTGCTGGATTTTTCGGACACCGGCATCCTCGACGTCTTCATCGACGAAGGCGCCGTCAAGCTGCGCGAGATGACCATCGGCGCCGACGCGCCAAAGGGCCCCGGTCTGCTCAAGGGCAAGGAACTGGCCACCACCTTCAGTTTCCTGCGGCCCAACGACCTGGTCTGGAACTACGTGGTGGGCAACTACCTGAAGGGCGAGGCGCCGCCGCCGTTCGACCTGCTGTACTGGAACAGCGACGCCACCAACCTGCCGGGTCCGATGTTCTGCTGGTACTTGCGCAACACCTACCTCAACAATCAGTTGAGGGCGCCGGGCGCGCTGACCGTGTGCGGTGAACAACTCGACCTGTCGCGGCTGAACCTGCCGACCTTCATCTACGGATCGCGCGAAGACCACATCGTGCCCTGGAAGGCGGCTTATGCGTCGACCGGCGTGCTCAGCGGATCGAAGGACAAGACCTTCGTGCTGGGCGCCTCTGGCCACATCGCCGGCGTGATCAACCCGGCCAACAAGAACAAGCGCAGCCACTGGACCAACGCCAAGCTGCCGGCCCAGGCCGACGATTGGTTCGCCACCGCGACCGAGACACCGGGCAGCTGGTGGCCGGTGTGGTCAGCCTGGCTGGGCGGCCATGGCGGCAAGCAGATCGCGGCGCCCAAGGCCTACGGCAATCGCATGTTCAAGGTGATTGAACCGGCGCCTGGCCGCTACGTGAAACAGAAAGCCTGATGGGCTGTCTGACCCGCCCCAGCCACCCACTCACCCACCCGCACACCCCACCCCCCTATCCGGAGACTAGAACATGAGCATGGACATCGTCATCGTCGCCGCCGCCCGCACCGCGGTCGGCAAGTTCGGCGGCAGCCTGGCCAAGGTGGCCGCGCCCGAACTGGGCGCCACCGTCATCAAGGCCCTGCTGGAGCGCAGCGGCCTGACCGGCGAGCAGATCAGCGAAGTCATCCTCGGCCAGGTGCTCACCGCCGGCTCGGGCCAGAACCCCGCGCGCCAGTCGATCGTGCGTGCCGGCCTGCCGTTGGCGGTGCCCGGCTTCACCATCAACAAGGTCTGCGGTTCGGGCCTGAAGGCGGTGATGCTGGGCGCCCAAGCGATCCGCGACGGCGACAGCGACATCGTCATCGCCGGCGGCCAGGAGAACATGAGCGCCGCGCCGCACGTGCTGCCGGGCAGCCGCGACGGTCAGCGCATGGGCGACTGGAAGCTGGTCGACACGATGATCGTCGACGGTTTGTGGGACGTCTACAACCAGTACCACATGGGCATCACCGCTGAAAACGTGGCCAAGGAATACGGCATCAGCCGTGAGGCGCAGGACGCGCTGGCGCTGGGCAGCCAGCAGAAGGCGGCCGCCGCGCAGGCCTCGGGCCGCTTCAAGGACGAGATCGTGCCGGTGTCGATCGCGCAGAAGAAAGGCGACGCCATCGTCTTCGCCGATGACGAATACCTCAACAAGAAGACCAATGCCGAAGCGCTGGCCGGCCTGCGGCCCGCGTTCGACAAGGCCGGGTCGGTGACCGCCGGCAATGCCTCGGGCCTGAACGACGGCGCCGCCGGCGTGGTGCTGATGAGCGCTGCCAAGGCAGCCGCCCTGGGCCTGAAGCCGCTGGCGCGCATCGCCAGCTATGCCAGCGCCGGCCTCGATCCCAAGATCATGGGCATGGGCCCGGTGCCCGCCGCCCGCAAGGCGCTGGAGCGCGCCGGCTGGAATGCCGCCGACCTGGACCTGCTGGAGATCAACGAGGCCTTCGCCGCCCAGGCCTGTGCGGTGCACAAGGAGATGGGCTGGGATACAGACAAGGTCAACGTCAACGGCGGCGCGATCGCCATCGGCCACCCGATCGGTGCGTCTGGCGCGCGCATCCTGGTGACGCTGCTGCACGAAATGATGAAGCGAGACGCCAAGAAGGGCATCGCGTCACTGTGCATCGGCGGCGGCATGGGCGTGGCGCTGACGCTTGAACGCTGAGCCCGGACCGAGTGAGCCCCTGCGGGCTCGCGAGTGCCGGGCGTTGGATCTGACCGCCTGCAAGCGGGCAAACTCTTGAATCAGCGGCGCTGATCGACCGCGCCGCATCATTTTCCTGAGCCCGGGCAGGGCGAACCCGATTGACCGCCGCAAGGCTTCGGGCGACCCTGCCAACATCGAGAACACGGGCCTTTTTCCATCACCCCAAGGAGCAAGAGCATGGCCAAGAACAAAGTTGCATACGTCACCGGCGGCATGGGCGGCATCGGAACTGCCATCTGCCAACGCCTGGCGAAGGATGGTTTCACCGTCATCGCCGGCTGCGGCCCCAGCCGGGACTTCGTCAAGTGGCTCGACGAGCAGAAGGCGCTGGGCTACGACTTCCACGCCTCGGTCGGCAACGTCGCCGACTGGGATTCGACCGTCGAGGCCTTCACCAAGGCGGTGGCCGAGCACGGCAGCATCGACGTGCTGGTCAACAACGCCGGCATCACCCGTGACCGCATGTTCCTGAAGATGTCGCCCGAGGACTGGAAGGCCGTCATCGACACCAACTTGAACAGCATGTTCTACGTCACCAAGCAAGTGGTGCCGGGCATGGTGGAGAAGGGCTGGGGCCGCATTATCCAGATCAGCTCGGTCAACGGCGAGAAGGGCCAGGCCGGCCAGACCAACTACTCGGCCGCCAAGGCCGGCATGCACGGCTTCACGATGGCGCTGGCGCAAGAGATGGCCAACAAGGGGGTGACCGTGAACACCGTGAGTCCGGGCTACATCGGCACCGACATGGTCCGCTCGATCAAGCCCGAAGTGCTGGAGAAAATCGTTGCCACGATCCCCGTGAAGCGCCTGGGCACGCCCGACGAGATCGGTTCGATCTGCGCCTGGCTGGCCGGCCCGGATTCGGGCTTCACCACGGGTGCCGACTTTTCGTGCAACGGCGGTCTGCACATGGGGTGAGCCCGGACGTGGGGGCGGGCCGGCGGCCGGGGGCGCGGCGGGCGGCGGAGGGGGCCCCCCCGGGCGCCCCGGCGGGGGGGGGGGTGTTGTGGGGGGGGGGGGGGGGGGGGGCCTCCGGGGGGGGGGGGGGGGGGGGGGGGGGGGGGGGGGGGGGGGGGGGGGGGGGGGGGGGGGGCAGGGTCAGGTTCAGTTTCTCCAGCAGCATCTTCTGCTC
>JBBQVF010000018.1:0-46361 GCA_038211805.1 Burkholderiales bacterium
GTCGACTTGCTTGCGACTGCAAGCAAGTCGGCGGGGGACATGGAGTCATCCGGTCACCCGGCGGCCTCGGCCTCGTACCGACCTGAACCGGGTTTGACCGCAGCGACCGAAAGCCGCCGCTCGCAACGTCAGCAACGAGCCGCCACCGGTCATCCCGTTGTCGAGCCGCCCTCTGGCCGACAACCGCCGGGCAGCCCGCGGCCTGTCAGCTTCACTGCGCCTTGATGCCGGCCGTCTTGATGACGCGCGTCCACAGATCAATTTCGCTCTTGACGAAATTCGTGTAAGCCGCGCCACCTTGCTCGGGCACGATGAAGCCGACCGACTCCATGCGCTGCTTGATCTCGGGAGAATTCATGATCTTCTTCATCGCGGCTTCCAGCTTGTCGACGATGGGCTGCGGCGTGCCCTTGATGGCCGACAACCCCGACCAGCTCAGCGCCTCGTAGCCCTTGACGCCGGTCTCGGCGATGGTCGGCACGTCGGGGAACAGCGGGTTGCGCTGCAGGCTGGTGACGGCCAACGCGCGCAGCTTGCCGGCCTTGATGTGCGGCAGCGCGGTGTCCTGGTTGATGAACATCATCGGGATCTGGCCGCCCAGAATGTCCTGCATCATCGGCCCGCCGCCGCGGTACGGGATGCCCACGATGTACAGCGGTTGGCCGTCCACGCCGCCCACCTGCTTGAGCAGTTCCATCGCCATGTGGCCCGAAGCCGCATGGGTGTAGCCGTAGTTCAGCTTGCCCGGGTTCTTGCGGATGTAGGTCTGCAGGTCCTGAAAGGTCTTGAATGGCTGGTCGGGGTGCACCACCAGCAGGTTGGGCCCGGTGTGCACCTGGCTGACGTGGATGAAGTCGCGCATCGAGTCGTAGGCCAACTTCGGGTCGAGCCCGTGGGCCACCGCGTTCTGGCCCACTCCCGACTGCGCCAGCGTGTAGCCGTCGGGCGCGGCCTGTGCGGCCTTCAGCGTGCCGATGGTGCCACCGGCACCGCCGATGTTCTCGATGATGACCGGCTGGCCCAGCTCTTTGCTCAGGGCTTGGGCCACCATGCGCGCCATCACGTCGCTGGTGCCGCCGGCCGGGAAGGGGCTGATGATCTTGACCGGTTTGCTGGGCCAGGTGTCCTGCGCCAGCGCCAGCCCGGGCAGGGCGGCCAATGCCAGCGCCGTGCCGGACGCCAACAGAAGGGTGCGACGGTTCATGGTGGTCTCCTGAAGATCGTTCGGACCATCACTGTCGCACGTCGACCACCAGCCTGCCGCGGATGCTGCCGCCCAGGATCTGCGGTGCGGTGGCCAGCGCCTCGGCCAGGCCGATGCGGCGGGCGATCAGCGCCAGCGCAGCGTGGTCGATGTCCTGCGCCAACCGGCTCCAGGCCTCGGTGCGCAGCGCCAGCGGCGCCATCACGCTGTCGATGCCGATCAGCGACACGCCGCGCAAGATGAACGGCGCCACCGTCAGCGGCAGGTCCATGCCCTGGGCCAGGCCGCAGGCGGTGACGGTGCCGCCGTAACGCGCGCCGGCGCAGGCGTTGGCCAGCGTGTGCGAGCCGACGGTGTCGACCACGCCGGCCCAGCGCTCTTTCTGCATCGGTTTGCCGGGGGCCGACAAGCTGGCGCGGTCGATGACCTCGGCGGCGCCCAGGGCCTTGAGGTAGTCGGCCTCGTCGGCTTTGCCGGTCGACGCCACCACGCGGTGGCCCAGCCGCGACAGCAGCGATACGGCAACCGAGCCGACGCCGCCGGTGGCGCCCGTCACCAGCACATCGCCGCTGCCGGGCTTGACGCCCTGGCGCTGCAGCGCCAGCACGCACAGCATCGCGGTGTAGCCTGCCGTGCCCAGGGCCATCGCATCGGCGGCTTGCAGGGCGGCCGGCAGGCGCACCAGCCAGTCGCCGTGGACGCGGGCCTTTTCGGCCAGGCCGCCCCAATGGGATTCACCGACGCCCCAGCCGTTGAGGATGACGGCGTCGCCGACCTGCCAGCGTGGGTCGTCGCTGGCGCTGACCGTGCCGGCAAAGTCGATGCCCGGCACCATCGGCCACTTGCGCACCACTGGCGATTTGCCGGTGATCGCCAGGCCGTCCTTGAAGTTGATCGTCGAATAGGCGACGTCGACGGTGACGCCATTCGCTTCGAAAACAGGCAAGGCGCTGTCGTCCAGCGTGCGTAGCGAAGCGGCGGTGGTCTTGTCAGCGTTCTGTTCGAGGTAGAGGGCGCGGAACATGGTTTTCCTTGGTGGGTGGAGTCGGCTGCGGGCTTGATCGGGTGGCGCGGGCGCTTGAAGACATGTGGTTTTGCCACGTTCCTTGATCCCCGCGGAGGGTGGCCGGCTGCGGCCGGCCTTGGGGCGCTCATCAGGCAACCTCCGTGCTGCGCACTGCGGTGTATGAGCCCTTCGGGCGGCCGTGCGGGCTCATGACCGCTCAACCGCCATTCTGGGCCCGGTCGAAGCGTGCATCGCGCCAGGCGATGGCCTCGCGCATGCCACGCTCGCGGGCGATGTCCATGAAGGCGCGCTTGTCGGGCGAGCCGTGCGATTCGATGCCGTGGTCGATGTCCAGCGCCATGCGCAGGGCGGTCTGCAAGCCCTGGATGTCGTAGGTGCGGTTCAGCGCCTTCTTGGTCTGCATCACCAGTTGCGGGTCCATCAGCGCGATGCCGCGGGCGGTGCGCAGCGCCGCGTCCAGCTGGGTGCCCGGCGCCACCACCCGGCTGACCAGGCCCATCGCCAGTGCCTCGGTGGCCGGGATGCGGTCGTCGGCGCTCAGGATGATGCGTTTGGCGTGTTTGGGGCTGGTCATCCAGGGCAGCAGCAGCGTGACGATGCCGGCGCCGAACTTCAACTCAGGCTCGCCGAACACCGCGTCTTCGCTGGCGATGGTGATGTCGCAGGCCATCGCCAGTTCGAAGGCGCCGGCCAGGCAGGCGCCGTGCACCGCGGCGATGGTCGGCTTGGGGCTGTTCCAGAAGCGCATCGTGGTGTCGAAATCCAGGTCGAGGATCTCGCGCCAGACCTGCGGTCCCTCGGGCCGCTGTTCCATCTGCGCTTTCAGGTCGAAGCCCGACGAAAAGGCTCGGCCCGCGCCGCTGACCACGATCACCCGCACCTGCGGGTCGGCCTCGGCCTGGTCCATCGCCTGGTTGATCTCGATCAGCGCGGCCTTGTCCAGTGCATTCAGCCGGGCAGGGCGGTTCAGCTGCAGCTGGGCAACCCGGTCAGTGACGGTCAGCGTGATGGCTTGGAAGGGGGGCATGGGCGGGTCCGGTCGATGAGGTTCAGCGTGGTTCGATTCGGCGAGGTTCGGGCACCAGCGTGCCGGCCTCGACCAAAGCCTTGAACTGGCCGCGGTCGGCCTTGCCGGTGCGGCCCAGCGGCAGCGCGGCAGCGACATGGAAAGCGTCGGGCTGCTTGAAGCGTTCGAGCCGCGAGGCCAGGTGCTGGCGCAGCGCGCCGAGGTCGACCGTGGCGCCCGCGCGCGGCACCACCAGCAGGTGGATGCGCTCGCCCAGCAGCGCGTCGGCAATGCCGGTGGCCATCGCGGCGGCCACGTCGGGGTGGGCGCAAACAGCCTGCTCGATCTCGACCGGTGTCACCTTGTTGCCACCGCGGCTGATCACCTCCTTCAGCCGGCCCATCAGCTCGACGACCTCGCCGGCAGCTTGCTGGCCCGCGTTGCCGCCCACCCCGCTGCCCACCCCGCTGCCCATCCCGCTGCACATACTGCGGGCCAGGTCACCAGTGCGCAACCAGCCGTCCTGGTAGGCCTGGGCAGTCAGTTCGGGCTGGTCCAGGTAGCCGTTCATCAGCGTGGGGCTGCGAATCTGCAACTCGCCGACCGCGCCGGGCTCGACCGGCCGGCCCAGGGCATCGACGATGCGGTGCCGCACCCCGGGCGACGGCCTGCCGATGCAACCGGGATAGCGTGCGAAGTCGGCCGGAAAAGCAAAAAAATCGCAAGTGGCGGTTTCGGTCAGGCCGTAGATGTCGACCAGCGCGGTGCCGGCAAACCGCTGGCGGATCGTGCCGGCCAGCGACAGGCCCAGCGATTCACCGCCGATCAGGATCTGCCGCAGATCGCCCTGCTGAGCCACCGCGTCGATCGCCACGCCGTGGCCGGCATCGGCGAACAACAGCCGCATCATCGTCGGCACCATGCCGACGCGGCTGATGCGCTGTTCGGCCAGGGCCTGCAGGAACAGCCCGGGCTCGAACCTGGGCTGCAGCACCAGCGTGCCGCCGCGCAGCAGCGTGAGCAGGCTGAGCCACAGGCCAAAACTGAAGGTGATGTTCAGCACGCCCAGCGTGCGGTCGGCCGCACCGAAGCCGAGCAAGCGGTCGATCCGGCCGATCTTGCCGTGGAAGGCGTCGTGCGAGATCACCACGCCCTTGGGCACGCCGGTCGACCCGGAGGTGAAGACGACCAGCGCGGCGCCTTGCAGCAGCGCCCGTTCGGGTGGCGCGTCGGTGGCCAGCGCGGACAGCGCCGGGGCGGCCGACGCGCCGGGTTGCAGATCGGGTTGCAGATCGAGCTGCCAGCGCGCGCGGCTGCGTTGCCGGAAGCCTTGCGCCACCGCGGCCGGCGTGCTGCGGTGCACCGGCACCGCCACCCCGCCGGCCTGCCAGACAGCCATCAGCGCGGCGATGTCCGCCGCTTGGTTCGACACCAGCACCTGCACCGGTTCGTCGGGCTGCAGCCCGGCTTGGCGCAACTGTGCAGCCACCGCACCGGCGTGCGCGGCCAGATCGGCATAGCGCAGCACCACGCCGTCGGCCTGCACCGCGTCTGCCGCCTTGAATTGCCGGCAGGCGGTGGTCAATGCTTGGCTCAAGGCGCCCGACATGGGGTCTCCGGTAACGGGCCGCCTGGCTGGCGGCCCTGGCCTGGCGGGGTCGGCGCAAGGCGCGGCCGAGGTTAGCCGCCCGCTTGGTCAGCGCTGCAGATGGCCATGCCGCCATTCTCAAAGGGAAGGCCTGGCGCCGGTTGTCGCCAGGGTGCCAGGACGAGCCAGGGGCTGCGGTCTGCGAGTTGCTGCGCAGGGCTGCGAAGGTCGTCGAGCCGGCCCGTGCGCCGGCCTCAAGTCGGGCTGCCAATGACCGATATGCCAGTGGGGCCCCGATGTTGCCGGGGCGCCCGCATACCGGCGCAACACGCCGTCCCAGGCCAATACTCCAGTCCTCCGAATCCCTTGGCCGACCTGCCGCACCAACTGCACATACAGCCGAGATTCGGTGCCAAGTCCCGGGCGCTGATCGTCGATGGCCACGCCACGGCCCGCAGCATCCTGGCCGCGCAGTTGCGGGGCCTGGGCGTGGGCCAGGTGCTGCATTGCGGCAGCGCGTTCGATGCCCGCAAGCACATGGAGACGCTGGGTTTCGACGTGCTGCTGTGCGAGCACAAGCTCGATGGCGGCACCCTGGGCCAGGCGCTGATCGACGACCTGCGGCGCACCGGCCTGCTGTCGCTCAGCACGGTGGTCATCATGCTGTCGTCCGAGGCCTCGTACCGGGTGGTGGCCGAGGTCGCCGAATCGGCGCTGGACGGTTTTGTCATCAAACCCTTCACCGCCGGCAAGCTGGAAGACCGGCTGGTCGGCGCCTTCCTGCGCAAGGAGGCACTGCGCGAGATCTTCGACGCCATCGAGACCGAGCGCTATGCCGCCGGCCTGGCGTTGTGCACTGCACGCTACCAGGCGCGCGGGCCGTACTGGACCCATGCCGCGCGCATCGGCGCCGAACTGGCGCTGCGGCTGCACCAGATGCCGCTGGCGTCGGCGATGTACGCCGCGGTGCTGGCCGACAAGGCCGTGCCCTGGGCCAAGCTGGGGCTGGCGCGCGTGCTCGATGCGGCGGGCCAGGGCGGCGAGGCGGTGTCGACGATCCAGAACCTGTTGTCCGAAGAACCCAGCTACGCCGATGCCTACGATGTGATGGGCAAGATCTTTGCCGACCAGGGCGACTTTGCCGGTGCGATCACCGCCTTTCGCCAGGCCGCCGAGATCACGCCGTTCTCGGTGGTGCGGGCGCAGAAATACGGCATCCTGGCCTATTACGCCGGTGATCCGGCGCAGGCCTTGCCGGCGCTGGAGCGCGCGGCCAGCCTGGGCGCTGATTCACCGGCGTTCGACCACCAGACCCTGCTGCTGCTGGCGATGGCGCACTACCGGTCGGGTGACGCCCAGGGCCTGAAGGCCTGCCGGGTGCGGCTGGACAGCGCCGTCGACAAGCTGGGCAGCAGCCCGGTGGTCGATGCCCGCGGCGAGCGCCTGCAACGCCTGGGCCAGATGGCCCGCACCCTCAACGCCTTGCAGGACAGCGACCGCATTGCGGTGCATGCCGGCCTGGCCCAGGTGGCGGCCGGCCTGCGCTCGCCGGGTTTCGACATGGAGGCGGCGAGCAACCTGCTGAGCCTGATCGCCACCAGCGACGCGGCCGGCCTGGCGTTGGACCAGGCGGTGCATTGGGTGCGCGATGCCGGGCTGCGCTTTTGCATCAGCAAGCAGGTCACCGAGGTGCTGGTGAAGGCCTGCGAAGCGGCACCGCGCCATGGCGCGCTGGTGCGGGCTGCGCATGCCGAGATCGGCGAGCTCAGTCGCACGGCTTTGTCGGAAGGCCTGGCCGGCGACCACCGGCGGGCGGTCGAGCAACTGCTGAACGCGGTGGAACGCACCCGCAACGGCAAGCTGCTCGACCTGGCCAGCGCCACACTGGAACGCCACCGAGAACGCATCACCGACGCTGAACCGCTGGCGCTGCGTTGCACCGAACTGCGCCAGCGCTGCGGCCTGAACAGCCGCACCGCCCTGCTCAGCGACGAGGGCGACCGTCCGGCAGGCGGCATGGCCCTGGGCCTGCGCCGACCGAGCGCACCGGCGCAAGCCATCAGCGCTTGAGGCGCCGTGCGCAGCCTGCCCGGGTGCGGGATGCGGTGCCGGACCTTCAGCGCTTGACCGGCAGCGGACGGCCGGGTGCCGGTCGGCCTGTGCCGCGCGAGCGGTCGCCTTCGGGCCGCGGGCCGCGGGGCCGGTCGCCGCCCTCGAAGCGCGGCGCGCCCATGCGCGGCGCAGCCGATGGGTCGGCCGGCGGCAGGTCGGTTCGGCGGATGCGTACCGTCTTGCGTTCAACCGGCTCAACCGGTTCAACCGGCTCGGCACCGCTTGGCGCGTCGGCTTGCGCAGCGTCGCTGGCGACCCGATCGCGACGGGCGGGTGCCTGCGTTGCGCCGATGCCGGCGGCCATCGCGGCGGCCAGCGCCTCGACCGGTGCCGAGCCGACGGACCTGGTCTCGCTCTCTTCATCGGTCTTGATCACCCGGCTGAACGGCGCCAGCAGGCCGATCATCTGGCCGTAGACCTTGGGGTTGCCGGCGACCAGCTCACGTTGGTAGAGGAAGTCGGCCTCGCCGGTGAAGTTGCCGACCAGGCCACCGGCCTCGGTGATCATCAGCGTGCCGGCGGCCATGTCCCAGGGCTGCAGGCCGGTCTCGAAGAAGCCGTCGTACCAACCGGCGGCCACATAGCACAGGTCGAGTGCGGCGGCACCCGGGCGGCGCAGGCCGGCGCAGGCGGGCATCATCACTTCCAGCATCTTCAAATAGCGCTGAAAGTTGTCGCCACGGCGAAACGGGAAGCCGGTGCCGATCAGTGAATCGGCCAGCCGGGTGCGCTTGCTCACCCGCAGGCGCTTGTCGTTGAGGAAGGCGCCGCGGCCGCGCGAGGCGTAGAACAAGTCGTTGCGGGTCGGGTCGTAGACCACGGCCTGCTGCACCACGCCGCGCCAGGCCAGCGCGATACTGACCGCGTAGGCCGGAAAGCCGTGCAGGAAGTTGGTGGTGCCGTCCAGCGGATCGATGATCCAGGTGAACTCGCTGTTCTGCGCGCCATGTTCGCGGCCCGACTCTTCGGCCAGGATGCCGTGGCCCGGGTAGGCGGCGAGCAAAATCTCGATGATCGCGGCTTCGGCCAACTGGTCGATCTCGCTGACGAAATCGTTGGGCCCCTTGCTGCTGATCTTCAGGATGTCCAGGTCCTGCGAGCCCCGGTTGATGATCGCCCCCGCGGCGCGCGCGGCCTTGATGGCGATGTTGAGCATGGGGTGCAGGGATTGCGACATGGTCGTCCTGTGAGGTGTGCGGTCCGTCGGATCGCGGGAGCTGGCAGAAGGAAAGAGCGGGGCCGGCGGCGCGGGCCGGCGGACGCGGGACAATCGTCCGCGCAACCTTGGAGTTTACCCGCACGTGACTGCCGAAATCCGCGCTGATACCCCGACCGCCACCCGGAACAACACCCGCTTCGTGCTGCTGCACACCAGCCACCCTGGCAACGTGGGGTCGACCGCCCGGGCGATGAAGGTGATGGGTTTTTCCGACCTGGTGCTGGTGGCGCCGCGGTTCGCTGATGTGCTGAGCCGGGAGGAAACGGTGGCGATGGCCAGCGGCGCGGCTGACATCCTGGTGCGCGCCCGCATCGTCGCCAGCCTGCCCGAGGCGCTGGACGGCATCACCCATGCTTGCGCCACCGCGATGACGCCGCGCGACTTCGGCCCGCCGACTTCTCCACCCCGCGAGCACCTGCCCAGGCTGGTCGAGGCGGTGCAACAAGGCCGCGAGCGCGTCGCGTTCGTCTTCGGCAGTGAGCGTTTCGGCATGTCCAACGACGAGGTCTGGCGCTGCCATGCCTGCCTCAGCATCCCCACCGACCCGGACTACGGCTCGCTGAACCTGGCCCAGGCGGTGCAGTTGATCGCCTATGACTGGCGCAGCGCATTGGGCGGCTTCACGGTGCAGTCGCGCACTGCCGAGCCGGTGCTGGCCGACGGCGCCGAGTTGGCCGGTGCGTTGGCGCACTGGCAGCAGGTGCTCGAGCAGATCGGATTTCTCGACCCCGCCGCGCCCAAGCGGCTGATGCCGCGGCTGCAGCAACTGCTCAACCGTGCGCAGTTGAGCAAGGACGAGCTGCACATCCTGCGCGGCATGGCGCGGGCGGTGGGCAAACGACCCTGACGCCGCCGCGTCAAAGAAAAAAGGCCCGCTCGAAAGCGGGCCCTTCAGGGGCAGACGACCCAAGGGCCGTTGTGCAGGTTGGCGCTCAGCGCCGCATCACTTCGATGCCGCTGAAGCCGCTGAAGCCGCCGATGTCACTGCCGGCAGCGCAACCGGCGTGACCACGGTGGTGGCTGGCGCGGCAACGGTCGCCGTCACAGCGGCCGGGGCCGCTGCCGCGGCCGGGCTGGCATGCTGGGCGGTGCCGCTCATCGGCAACAGCGGCACGATCAGCAGGGCGACGATGTTGATGATCTTGATCAGCGGGTTGATGGCCGGGCCGGCGGTGTCCTTGTACGGGTCGCCCACGGTGTCGCCAGTGACGGCGGCCTTGTGCGGCTCGCTGCCCTTGCCGCCGTGGTGGCCGTCTTCGATGTACTTCTTGGCGTTGTCCCAGGCGCCGCCGCCGGTGCACATCGAGATCGCCACGAACAGGCCGGTCACGATGGTGCCCATCAGCAGGCCGCCCAGCGCCGCGGCGCCGAGTGTCAGGCCGACCACCACCGGCACCACCACCGGCAGCAGCGACGGGATGATCATTTCCTTGATCGCCGCGGTGGTCAGCATGTCGACCGCCGCGCTGTAGTCGGGTTTGCGCTTGCCGGCCATGATCAGGCCGTCGGCGAACTGCCTGCGCACCTCGACCACCACCGAGCCGGCGGCCCGGCCGACGGCTTCCATCGCCATCGCGCCGAACAGGTAGGGGATCAGGCCGCCGATGAACAGGCCGACGATCACCTTGGGGTCGCTGAGGTCGAAGGCCACGCTCATGCCGCGGCCCTCCAGCGAGTGGGTGTAGTCGGCAAACAGCACCAGCGCGGCCAGGCCGGCCGAGCCGATGGCGTAGCCCTTGGTCACCGCCTTGGTGGTGTTGCCCACCGCGTCCAGCGGGTCGGTCACGTCGCGCACCGATTTCGGCAGCTCGGCCATCTCGGCAATGCCACCGGCGTTGTCGGTGATCGGGCCGTAGGCGTCCAGCGCCACCACGATGCCGGCCATGCTCAACATGGCGGTGGCAGCGGTGGCGATGCCGTACAGGCCGGCCAGCCAGTAGGCAGTCAGGATCGCGGCGCAGACCATCAGCACCGGCCAGGCGGTAGACCGCATCGACACGCCCAGGCCAGCGATGATGTTGGTGCCGTGGCCGGTGGTGCTGGCCTGCGCAATGTGCTTGACCGGCGGGTACTGGGTGCCGGTGTAGTACTCGGTGATCCAGACCAGCGCGGCGGTCAGCACCAGGCCGACGGCGCAGGCGCCCCACAGGCGCATCTGCGTGCCGGCGCCCAGCGCGTCGTCTGGCATGATGGCCTTGGTCACGAAGAAGAAGGCGATCAGCGAGATCCCGCCGGCCACCGCCAGGCCCTTGTACAGCGCCGGCATCACGTTCTTCATGCCCGGGCTGGCCTTGACGAAGCCGCAGCCGATGATCGACGCGATGATCGACACGCCGCCCAGCAGCAGCGGGTAGACCACTGCGGCCATCGGCGCCGAGACCACCACCAGCGCACCCAGCGCCATCGTGGCGATCAGCGTGACGGCGTAGGTCTCGAACAGGTCGGCGGCCATGCCGGCGCAGTCGCCCACGTTGTCGCCCACGTTGTCGGCGATCACCGCCGGGTTGCGCGGGTCGTCCTCGGGGATGCCGGCCTCGACCTTGCCCACCAGGTCGGCGCCCACGTCGGCGCCCTTGGTAAAGATGCCGCCACCCAGCCGCGCGAAAATCGAGATCAGCGACGATCCGAAGGCGAAGCCCAGCAGCGGTTTGAGCAGGGTGGCCAGGTTCTTGTCGGGCGTCAGGTTGCCGTTGCCGGTGAGGAACAGGAAGAAGATGCCCACCCCCAGCAGCCCCAGGCCGACCACCAGCATGCCGGTGATGGCGCCGCCCTTGAAGGCGACATCGAGCGCCGGGCCGATGCCCTTGGTGGCGGCTTGTGCGGTGCGCACGTTGGCCTTGACCGACACGTTCATGCCGATGAAGCCGCAGGCGCCCGACAGCAGCGCGCCCAGCACGAAGCCGACCGCGGTGGTGGTGTCGAGGAAGACGCCGATCAGGATGGCCAGCACCACGCCGACGATGGCGATGGTCTTGTACTGCCGCGCAAGGTAGGCCGCCGCGCCCTGCTGGATGGCGCCGGCGATCTCCTGCATGCGGGCGTTGCCTGCATCCTGCGAAAGAATCCAGCTGCGCTGGATGAACCCGTAAAGCACGGCCGCCAGGCCGCACGCCAGCGCTGCATACAGCGCCATGTTGGTCGATATCAAGGTATCTCCTTCCTCGGTCAAGCCCTGTTTGCGAATGGCGCCCGTTGGTTGTGGATGCTGTCAGGCCGGTTGCGTGGCCAGCAGCGGGGTCGCCGACGGACTGTAAGTGAGCACTGCAACGCGGGCGACGGTGTTTTCCTGCGGTTGCTCAAATCGACGGTCGGCGTCAGGGCATGGCAAGCACGGTTCGTAGAATGCGGGTAAATCCCCACCCAACGAGCCCACCCCATGAGCCTGCACAACGTGACGCCCGGCGCCAACGCGCCTGAAGAATTCAACGTGATCATCGAAATCCCGATGAACGCCGACCCGATCAAGTACGAGGTCGACCACGAGACCGGCGCGCTGTTCGTTGACCGTTTCATGAGCACCGCGATGCACTACCCGTGCAACTACGGCTACATCCCGAACACGCTGTCCGACGACGGCGATCCGGTGGACGTGCTGGTGATCACGCCGGTGCCGTTGATTTCCGGCGTGGTGGTCACCTGCCGCGCCGTCGGCATGATGAAGATGGAAGACGAAGCCGGCGGCGACAACAAGCTGCTGGCCGTGCCGATCGACAAGGTGCTGTCGATCTACAGCCAGTGGAAGAAGCCCGAAGACCTGAACCCGCTGCGCATCAAGACCATCCAGCACTTCTTCGAGCACTACAAGGACCTGGAAGAAGGCAAGTGGGTCAAGGTGACCGGCTGGACCGGCGTCGAGGGCGCCCACGAAGAGATCGTCACCGGCATGGCCAACTTCGAGGCCGCCCACAAGAAGGCCTGATTTCGCAAGGGGCTTGCTCCAGTGGGCGCCGTGGAACCGGCCTTGCCAGGCCACCGGGGCCGCCTCCTTGAGGGGGAGCGCCGCAGGCGCTTCGGGGGTGGGCCTACAGTGCCTTGCTGACCAGCTTGAAGTCCGGGTCTTCCGGGAACGGGTGCACCTTGAACCCCAGCCCGGTCATCAGGCGCAGCATGTTGGGGTTGTTGGCCAGCACCAGGCCGTCGATCTGCGCCAGGCCCTTGGCGCGGGCGAACTCCATGATCGACAGCATCAGCCGCGAGCCCAGGCCCTGGCCCTTGTAGGCGTCGGCCACCACCAGCGAGTATTCGGCGCTGGTCTGGTCGGGGTTGGTGATGTAGCGCGACACACCGATGATCTGCTCGGTGTCGACGAACTCGCCGTCGCCCTTGGCCTCGCGCGTGGTGTGCACCGCCACCAGCGCCATCTCGCGGTCGTAGTCGATCAGGGTGTAGCGGGCCAGCATGCGCGCCGGCAACTCAGGCATGCTGCTGGCAAAGCGGAAGTAGCGGCTCTCCTGCGACAAGCCGCGCACGAAGGCCTGCAGCATGTCGGCATCGTCGGGTGCAATCGGTCGGATGGTGTAGAGGTCACCGCCCTTCATCGGCCACTCACGCTGGTAGGCGCTGGGGTAAGGCAGGATGGCCAGATGCTGGTAGTCGCCGGTGCCGCGGCCGTTGCCCGATGCCGTGGGTGCGTGGGCGATCACCACCCGGGCGTCGACCGCCACCGCGCCGGTCTCGTCGACGATGATGGGGTTGATGTCCATCTCGCGCAGTTGCGGCAGCTCGCAGACCATCTCTGAGACCCGCAGCAGGATCTGCTCGACCGCTTCCATGTCGGCGGCGGGGGTGCCGCGCCACTCGCCCAGCATTTCCGACACCCGCGAGCGCTCGATCAGCCGGCGCGCCAGAAACTGGTTCAGCGGCGGCAGTTCCATCGCCCGGTCGGCGATCAGCTCGATCATCGTGCCGCCGGCGCCGAAGGTGATGACCGGGCCGAACGGGTCGTCGGTGGTCAGGCCGATGTAGATCTCGCGGCCGTGGCGCAGGCCCGACATCGGCTGGATCGTCACGCCGTTGATGCGCGCGCCGGGCTGCACCTTCTTCACCGCCGCCAGCATGTCGTTGTAGACGTCGCGCACCTGGGCCGCGCTGGTCACGTTCAGCGCGACGCCCTGCACGTCGCTCTTGTGGCTGATGTCGGGCGAGTCGATCTTCAGCGCCACCGGGTAACCCAGCTGCGCGGCGATCAGCATCGCCTCGTTGGCGGTGCGCGCCAGCATGGTGCGCGTCACCGGGATGTGGAAGGCCGCCAGCAGCGCCTTCGATTCCATCTCGGTCAGCACCTTGCGGCGCTCGGCCAGCACGCCTTCGATCAGCAGCCGCGCGCCTTCGATGTCGGGCTTGGCCAGGGTGCAGTTGGGCGGCGGCGTCTGCTGCAGCAACTGCTGGTTCTGGTAGAAGCTGGCGATGTTGCCGAAGGCGTCGACCGCTGCCTCGGGCGTGCGAAAGCTGGGGATCGCGGCAGCGTGCAGCACGTCGCGGGCCTCTTTCACCCGCGCCTCGCCCATCCAGCAGGCCAGCACCGGCTTGCCGGTGAGGCGGAAGACTTCGGTGATGGCGCGTGCGGTGTCGGCGGGCTCGCTGTCGGGTTTGGGCGAGTAGATGGCCAGGATGCCGTCGACGCCGGCATCACGCCCGGCGGCCTGCAGCGCGGCGCTGTAGTGCGCCGCCAGCGCGTCTTCGCCGAGGTCGAGCACCGACTGCAGCAACGCGCCGGGCGGCAGTTGGGCGGCCAGTTCGGTTTGGGTGGCCGCGGACAGCGTGGCGACGTCGAGGCCGATCTCGTTGGCCCAGTCGGCCGCCAGCACGCCCGGGCCGCCGCCGTTGGTGATGACCGCCAGCCGCTTGCCGACCGGCCGGTAGCGCGAGGCCAGGCATTTGGCGGCCGAGAACAGCTGGGTGAAGATCCGCACCCGCACCGCGCCGGCGCGGCGCAAGGCGGCTTCGAACACGTCGTCGCTGCCGACGATGGCCGCCGAATGGGTCAGGGCCGCCCGGCTGCCGGCCGGCTTGCGGCCGGCCTTCATCACCACCACCGGCTTGGCGTAGGCCGCGGCGCGCAGCGCGCTCATGAAGCGCCGCGCGTTGCGGATGCCTTCCATGTAGACCAGGATCGACTGTGTGCTGCCGTCATTGGCCAGGAAGTCCAGCGCCTGCGGCAGGTCGACGGCGGTGTTGGGGCCCAGCGATATCACCGCCGAGAAGCCCACGCCGTTGCGCTGCGCCCAGTCGAGGATCGACGAGGTCAAAGCGCCCGATTGCGAGACCAGCGCCAGCGGGCCCGGTGCCGCCAGTGCGCCGGCGGCACTGGCGTTCAGCTTGAGTTGCGGCCGCTGGAAGCCCAGGCTGTTGGGCCCCAGCAAGTGCATGCCGTGGCGCCTGGCGATGGTCAGCAGCTGCTCACAGGCCGGCGCGGGCAGGCCCGACGACAGCACCAGCGCCGCCCTGCAACGGATGCGCCCGGCGACTTCCAGCGCATCGGCGATCTGTTCATGCGGCAGGGCGATCAGGGCCAGGTCGGCGCGCGACTGCACCAGATCGGCCAGCGTGCCGGTCATCCGGATGTCGAGGTAGGTGATCGTGCCGGCATAGCCGCCGGCCTTCAACTCGGCCAACACGGCGCGGGCATGGGGCGTCTGCGCGGCAGGCTGGTCGGGGTCACCCGCAAACACGACGATCGAGGCGGGTGAGAACAGCGGGGTCAGGTAGTGTTTGTCCATGGCGGGCCACCGGCATCGGCGCCTTGCGTTCAATGCCGTCAGGATAGGGCTGAAATCAGGGTTTCCACTTATTTTCCGAGTTCAAAGGGCTTGATCGGAGTCAATCCCCGGTCTTGAAAGGGCTGTGTTCGCGCAATTCGTCCACATAAGCCGCCACGCCCTGGCCCTCGCGCTGCAGGAAGTCGGCCACGGCGCGGGCGAATTCGGGGTGTGCCAACCAATGCGCCGAGCGGGTGGCCACCGGCAACAGGCCGCGCGCCATCTTGTGCTCGCCCTGGGCGCCGCCTTCGAAACGGTTGAACCCGTTGGCGATGCACCACTGCAGCGGCTGGTAGTAGCAGGCCTCGAAGTGCAGGCAAGGCACGTACTCGGTGCAGCCCCAGTAGCGGCCCCAGGCTTGGCCGCTGTCGCGGTCGATCGCCACCAGCGACGCGCCGACGGGCGCGCCGTCGCGGCGGGCGATGAACATCAGCCAGTGCTGCGGCATCGTGGCGGCCATGGCCTCGAAGAACGCGGCCGTGAGGTAGGGCGTGGAGTGGTGGGCCTGGTAGGTCAGGGTGTAGCAGTGGTAAAAAAAGCGCCACAGCGCCGGGCTGATCGCCGCGCCTTCATGCACCGTGAAATCGATGCCGGCCTCGGCCACCTTGCGCCGCTCTTGCTGGATCTTCTTGCGCTTGTCGCGCTGCAGGCTGGCCAGAAAGGCGCCGAAGTCGGGCCAGGGCGCGGCCGGGTCGGCGGTCCAGTGGAACTGCACGCCGTGTCGCTCCATCCAGCCGGGTTGCGCGGCGACGGGCGGCGCCTCGGCGTCGTCATGAAACAGCAGGTGGATCGACGAGGCCTTCTCGGCCCTGGCCACCTGCGCCAGTCCGGCCAGCAGGGCCTGCCGCGCGGGCTCGTCGACCGCCAGCAGCCGGCTGCCCGGCACCGGTGTGAACGGCACCGCGACCAGCAGCTTGGGGTAGTAACGCAGGCCGTGGCGCTGGTAGGCGTCGGCCCAGGCCCAGTCGAAGACGTACTCGCCGTAGGAATGGGCCTTCAGATAGGCCGGCGCCGCGGCGACCAAGGCGCCGTCCCGCTGCACCGTGACAAACCGTGGCGACCAGCCGGCTGCGGTGACCGCGCTGCCCGACGCGTGCAGGGCCGCCAGGTACTCCCATCGCATGAACGGCGTCGGCTGGGCCTGCTGCGCCAGCAGCGCGTTCCAGGCCGTGCCGTCGAGGCGGGTGGGGTCATCTACGACCCAGATAACATCCTGAGCAACGTTCATGCCCTGGCCTTGATCAATCACCGTATGTCCACTTCCTCTGCTGCGCTGCCCGCGTCCGTCCAGCCCGGCACGGTGCGCATTGCGCTGGCCCAGTTCAATGCCACTGTCGGCGACCTGGCCGGCAATGCCCAGCGCATTGTCGATGCCGCCCGCGATGCCCATGCCGCCGGTGCGCTCTTGCTGGTGGCACCCGAACTGGCCTTGACCGGCTACCCGCCCGAAGACCTGCTGCTGCGCCCGGCCTTCATGCAGGCCTGCGCACGCGAGCTGGTGGCACTGGCCGCCGCGCTGGCACCGTTCGAGGGTCTGTCGGTGGTGGTCGGGCATCCGCACCAGTTCGGCGATCGCGGCGACGAGCGGTCACGCTCGCATGCAGTGCAGCAGCGTTTCAATGCCGCGTCGGTGCTGGCCGGCGGCGCGGTGGTGGCCACCTACTGCAAGCGCGAATTGCCCAACTACCAGGTCTTCGACGAGCGCCGCTACTTCGCCTCGGGCCGCGACGCGGGCCACGGTGCGGTGGTGTTCGATTGCGGTGGCCGGCGCATCGGCCTGCTGATCTGCGAAGACGCCTGGTTCGATGAACCCGCGCAGGCCGCGCACACGGCGGGGGCCGAGATGCTGTGCGTCATCAACGCCTCGCCCTTCCACCTCGACAAGGGCGGCGAGCGCGAAGCCCGCATGGTGCGGCGGGTGCAGGCCACCGGCCTGCCGCTGCTGTACGCCCACCTGGTGGGCGGCCAGGACGAGGTGGTGTTCGACGGCGCCTCGTTCGCGCTCGATGCCCAGGGCCGGGTCGCCGCGCGCGGCGCCAGCTTCGACGAGCACCTGGTGGTGGTCGACTGGCAAGCCGACGGCACGATGACCGGCACGGTCGAATCGGTGCCCGAACTGGAAGCCCAGGCCTGGGCCGCGCTGGTGACCGGTGTGCGCGACTACATCGGCAAGAACGGCTTTCCGGGCGCGATCATCGGCCTGAGCGGTGGTGTCGATTCGGCGCTGGTGCTGGCGATCGCGGTCGACGCGCTGGGCGCCGACCGGGTGCGCACGGTGATGATGCCCTCGCCCTACACGGCAGACATCTCCTGGATCGACGCCCGCGAGATGGCCGACCGGCTGGGCGTGCGCTACGACGAGATCTCGATCCTGCCGATGTTCGAGGCCTTCCGCGGCAGCCTGGCCGCCGAGTTCGCCGGCCGGCCCGAGGACGCGACCGAAGAGAACATCCAGGCTCGCATCCGCGGCACGCTGCTGATGGCGCTGTCCAACAAGTTCGGCGCCATCGTGCTGACCACCGGCAACAAGAGCGAGATGGCCACCGGCTATTGCACGCTGTACGGCGACATGGCCGGCGGCTTTGCGGTCATCAAGGACGTGGTCAAGACCCTGGTCTACCGGCTGTGCGAGTGGAAGAACCGCCAGCCCACGGTGCGTGCCGACGGCACCGTCGGCCCGGTCATCCCCGAACGCATCCTGACCCGCGCGCCGTCGGCCGAATTGCGGCCCGACCAGACCGACCAGGACAGCCTGCCGCCCTACGAGGTGCTCGACGGCATCCTGGCGCGCTACATGGAAGAAGACCAAGCCATCGACGACATCGTGGCCGCCGGTTATGCGCCGGCCGACGTCGAGCGGGTGACGCGGCTGATCAAGTTCAACGAATACAAACGTCGCCAGTCGCCGGTGGGCATCCGCATCACCCACCGCGCCTTCGGGCGTGATTGGCGCTACCCCATCACCTCGAAGTTCCGTGCTTAAATTCGAGTCAATCGATCGTCGCCTTCGGAGCCCGCCATGAAACAGATCACCGCCATCATCAAGCCCTTCAAGCTCGAGGAGGTGCGCGAGGCGCTGGCCGACGTGGGCGTGTCGGGCCTCACCGTCACCGAGGTCAAGGGTTTCGGCCGCCAAAAAGGACACACCGAGTTGTACCGCGGCGCCGAATACGTGGTCGACTTTCTGCCCAAGGTCAAGGTTGAGGTGGTGATCAAGGACGGCGACGTCGACCGCTGCCTGGAGGCCATCGTCAAGGCCGCCAAGACCGGCAAGATCGGCGACGGCAAGATCTTCGTCACGCCGGTCGAGCAGGTGGTACGCATCCGCACTGGCGAGACCGACGAATCAGCGGTCTGAGCGGTCTTTTCTGACGCCAGGAGCGGGCTGCGAGCCCGCTTTTTCGTCGTCAGATCTTGCTGAAGTCGTCGTCCAGCGGGCTGCTGGCCGGGCTTTGAGCTGCCAGAGCAAGGGTGTCGAGCAGCCGCTCGATGTCGTCGTCGATGTGCAGCATCGCCATCTGGTCGTCGTCCATGAAGCCCTCGGCCACCGAGTGGCGCAGGAAGGCCACCATCGGCGTCCAGTAGCCGGCGGTCTCCAGCAGGCCCAGCGGGCGATCGTGGTAGCCCAGATGGCGCCAGGTCCAGACCTCGAACAACTCTTCGAAGGTGCCGATGCCGCCGGGCATCGCGATGAAGGCATCGGAGCGCTCGGCCATCATCTGCTTGCGCTGGTGCATGGTGTCGACGACGTGCAACTCGGTCAGGCCGGCATGGCCCACCTCCAGCTTCATCAACGAGTCGGGGATCACGCCGACCACCGTGCCGCCGGCCGCCAGCGTGGCCTCTGCCACTTCGCCCATCAATCCGGCTCGGCCGCCGCCGTAAACCAGTTGCCAACCGCGCCGGCCGACAGCCTGGCCCAGCGCCTGCGCCAGGCTGCGATAGGCCGGCTGGGTGCCCAGGCGGGAACCGCAGTAGACGCAAACGGAGAATGGCGGGGCGGTGTCGGAGCGGGAGCGGTTGCGGGTGGGGTCCATCGATGCGGGCACGGTCATGCGCTGGATTTTGCCCTGGACTTTGGCGTCGGCCGCCAATCGATCAGCCGCGTGCCGCAGACAGCGTCATGCCAGAACTGGCGGTCAGGCCGCAGCCGGGTCAGCGCGGCGTAGGTCAGCACGCCGACCAGCAGCAGGGTGGTGATCGGCCCGGGGCCATGAAGATCAGCCCAGAACGCCGTTGCCAGCGCCGGCATGAACCACAACCAGGCCAGCAGGTAGCGCACCAGGGCCCTGGCCTGGGTGACCGGGCGGCCGTCGGCCATCACCAGCCGGATGTTCCAGGCCTGCATCGCCACCGTCTGGCCACCGCGCGACCAGAACCAGGCGAAATAGATGCCCAGCACCACGAACATGAAGGCCTGCAGGCCTGCCTTGCCCTCCAGCGCATGGCGTTGCTGGGTGAGGCTGGAGTAGACGAAGCCGGCGATCATGGTGACACCGAACAGCAGCACGCCTTCGTAGATGAACGCGGCCATGCGCCGCGCCAGCCCGGGCGTGACCGGGTTCTGGCTCAAGTTGGCAGACGTTGTGCCGGTCGGTGCCGGCGGTTTGTCGGAGGGGGCGTGTTCAGGCGTCATGGCGGGCGGCTGGCCGGTGCCCCGACCATGGCTGCTGCCGCCGCCTGCGGTCCGCTCTTGGGCAACAAGGTCTTGTTGTCGACCTGGCCGGGCTTGGCGGCGATCCTGGGTTGGCCGGGCAACTGGTGGGCTGGCGGCACGGCAGGGCTGGTGATCAGAGTGGTGGTGGCACCCGGCTTGGCCTGGACGATCACCGGCGAGGTCGGCTTGGACTGCGAGTGGGACGACGCCACGGAGGCCGTTGCCGAGGGCCTGGCAGCTGCTTCGCTGCGCGTCGCACCGGTGGACGCCGGTGCCGGCGTGGCGGTCAACACAGCGTTGCGTTTTCGATCATCGACGGGGTGGGCCTTGTCGGCCAGCGCGCGCCGGTGGTCGTCGGGCAAAGCCTGGTAGGCCTCCCAGCGCTGCTGCTTCTGCTCGCTGGTGAGGTCCTTCTTTTCCTGGAAGGACAGGCGCGCCTGGCCTCGCTCGGCCGGCGTCAGCCGGGCCCATTCGGCCATGCGTGCCTGCACCCGTTGCTGCTCGTCGGCGGGCAGGGTGGCAAAACGCGCGGACACCTCCAGCCACTTGGCCTTGCGGGCCGCATCCAGGCCCGGCCAGTCACGTTCGAGTGGCGCCAGGTCCTGGCGCTGGCGCGCGGTCAGTGCTCGCCAGGCCGGCCCGCCACTGCTCTGTGGCGACGCCGCCGCGGTTGGTTTGGCGGCGCCGGCCTGCGCCAGCGCCACGCCGGGCGTCCCCGCAAGGGCGACCAGCAACCAACCCAGCAACCACGGTGACACGACGGCGTTCAACGCTCAGCGCGAATCGGCATTGCGGAGGTACTCCAGGAAACCCGGATCGCCGTAAGCGGCAGGCGGCAGGTCGTCGGCCAGCAAGGCGCTGTCGACCTCGGCTGCGGTTTCGATCTGCTGCCAATCGTAGTGCCGTTCGATGAACACCAGCCCGGCCACCAGCACCGCCAGCGGCATCACCGAGGCCAACCGCAACCAGAAGGACGGCGGACCGCCACCCAGCACGGCCGACCGGCCCGCTGAACCCAGCACCGACGTCGCGGCCAATGCCACCGGGGCCGCCTGGCGCTGCGGCCGGGCAGCCAAGGCACGCTCTCGCGCAAAGCGCAGGCGCTCGGTGATGTCGTGCGGCAGCGTCTCGCAACCGCGGCTCAGGTGGGCAGCCAAATACAGGCCGATCTGGCCTTCCAAGGCCTCGGCATGCGGCTGGGCCAAACCGGGCCCGGCGGGGTTGAACTGGTTCATAACGAGATTCCCTTGGTTCGGAGGGCCTTGGCCAAGGCATGCACCGCTCTGGAGCAATGGGTCTTCACGCTGCCGATCGAACAACCCATGGCCGCAGCTGTTTCTGCGACATCGAACTCCTCCCAATAACGCAGCAGGAACGCTTCCCGTTGACGCGCCGGCAGCGCCGAAATTTGTTCTTCGATCAATTGCAGCGTCTGCGTCCGCGACACCGAATCCGCCGCACTCTCGGCGCCCAGCATGCCGGCAGCCGATTCAAGGCGTTCGAGCAGGTCGAATTCGCCTTCGCCTTCGCCGGCGTCGAAGTCCGACATGTTCTGCATCACCGCGTTGCGCACGCGCTGACGGCGGAACCAGTCCATCGTGGCATTCGACAGGATGCGCTGGAACAGCAGCGGCAGTTCGGCCGGCGGGCGGTCGGCGTAGCTCTGGGACAGCCGGATCATCGTGTCCTGCACGATGTCGAGCGCTGCATCGTCATCGCGCACGGCGTAGACCGTGCGCTTGAACGCGCGCTTCTCGACACTTTTCAGGAAATCAGATAGCTCTTTGTCGCTGGCCAATGGGGTCTCGCAGCCCGGGTAGGCGGCAGCCGAGAGGTCGATGATTATGGCACCGGGCCGCCGCCCGGCTTGGCAAGCCGCCAGGCGATGGGCAACTGGTGTGATAATGCTGCGTCGCACAAAGCGACCTGGTCACTAGCCTGGCTCGCCCACCCCCGGGAGCTCTTGTTTATGGATCGCGCAGGTGTCGAATCCGCCTCACGAGGGTGCGAGAAGACACACCGATGGATTTTCGTCAGAGAAATTCACAGAGGTTCTCAAATGGACATGTCTGCCGCGGATGTCAAGCGTGCCGCTAATCCCAATGGTTCGCCCAATGGATCGGCACCACCGCAAAATTCCCCCCCCGCTTCAACTTCGGCGCAAGCCGCGGAGCTCAACGGCTCCGAGATCCTGGTCCGCTGCCTGCAGGCAGAGGGCGTCAAGTACATGTGGGGCTACCCTGGCGGGGCGGTCCTCTACATCTACGATGCGCTCTACAAGCAAGAGACCATCCAGCATGTGCTGGTGCGGCATGAACAGGCCGCCGTGCACGCGGCCGACGGCTACGCACGCGCCACTGGCGAGGTCGGTGTGGCCCTGGTCACCAGCGGTCCTGGCGTGACGAATGCCATCACCGGCATCGCCACCGCCTACATGGACTCGATCCCGATGGTCATCGTCACCGGCCAGGTGCCGACGCCGGCGATCGGCCTCGATGCCTTCCAGGAATGCGACACCGTCGGCATCACCCGCCCGATCGTCAAGCACAATTTCCTGGTCAAGGACGTGCGCGACCTGGCGTTGACGATGAAAAAGGCCTTTCACATCGCCCGCACCGGCCGTCCTGGCCCGGTGGTGGTCGACATTCCGAAGGATGTGTCGCTGAAGACATGCGCCTTCTCCTACCCCGACAAGGTGGAGATGCGCTCGTACAACCCGGTCAAGAAGGGCCACGGCGGCCAGATCCGCAAGGCGATGCAGCTGCTGCTCACCGCCAAACGGCCTTACATCTACGCCGGTGGCGGCGTGATCCTGGGCAATGCAGCGCCTGAATTGCGCGAGTTGGCCGACCTGCTGGGCTTCCCCTGCACCAACACCTTGATGGGGCTGGGCGCCACGTCGGCCAGCGACCCCAAGTTTCTGGGCATGCTGGGCATGCACGGCACCTACGAAGCCAACATGACGATGCAGCACTGCGATGTGCTGCTGGCGGTGGGCGCCCGCTTCGACGACCGGGTGATCGGCAACCCCAAGCACTTTGCGTCGGTCGAGCGCAAGATCATCCACATCGACATCGACCCGTCGTCGATCTCCAAACGTGTCAAGGTCGACATTCCGATCGTCGGTGACACCAAGGACGTGCTCGCCGAGATGATCGCCCACGTCAAGGAGTCGACGCTGCGGCCCGACGTGTCTGCGCTGTCGTCCTGGTGGGGCCAGATCAACGAATGGCGCAAGCGCGAGTGTCTGACCTACAAGAACAGCCCCGACGTCATCAAGCCGCAGTTCGTGATCGAGACGCTGTGCGAGCTGACCCGCGACATCGACACCTACATCACCAGTGATGTCGGCCAGCACCAGATGTGGGCGGCGCAGTACTACCGTTTCGAGCAGCCGCGGCGCTGGATCAACTCCGGCGGCTTGGGCACGATGGGCGTGGGCTTGCCGTACGCCATGGGTATCAAGCTGGCCAAGCCCGAATCCGAGGTGTTCTGCGTCACCGGCGAGGGCTCGATCCAGATGTGCATCCAGGAGTTGTCGACCTGCCTGCAGTACAACACACCGGTGAAGATCGTTGCGCTGAACAACCGCTACCTGGGCATGGTGCGGCAGTGGCAGCAACTGGATTACGGCGGTCGCTATTCGCACAGCTACATGGACGCGCTGCCCGATTTCGTCAAGCTGGCCGAGGCCTACGGCCATGTCGGCATCAAGATCGAAAAGCCGTCTGAAGTGGAGCCCGCGCTCAAGGAAATGATCCGCCTGAAGGACCGCACGGTCTTTCTCGACGTGCGCACCGATCAGACCGAAAACGTCTGGCCGATGGTGCAGGCGGGCAAGGGCATCTCCGAGATGCTGCTGGGGTCCGAAGACCTGTGACCGGCTGACGGGGGCCGGGCCGGCGCCGTTACCGCGGTGCCGGCAGCAGGCCCTTCAACGCCGCGAAACGCTTCAGACCATTCCGATTCAACGCTTCTGATCGGCCCGGCCAGGGCCGGCGGTCACCGCCGCCGGCTTCGAAGTTGCGCGCTGACGAAGGAAAGACATGAGACACATCATTGCCGTGCTGCTCGAGAACGAGCCCGGCGCCCTGTCCCGCGTGGTGGCGCTTTTTTCAGCCCGCGGCTACAACATCGAGAGCCTGACGGTGGCCCCTACCGAGGACCCTTCGCTGTCGCGGATGACCATCGTGACCACCGGGTCCGACGAGGTGATCGAGCAGATCACCAAGCATCTGAACCGGCTGATCGAGGTGGTGAAGGTGGTGGATCTGACCGAAGGCAGCTTCACCGAGCGTGAGCTGATGCTCATCAAGGTGCGCGCTGTCGGCAAGGAGCGCGAGGAGATGACGCGCATGGCCGACATCTTCCGCGGCCGCATCATCGACGTCACCGAGAAGAGCTACACGCTGGAGCTCACCGGAGACGCCAGCAAGCTCGATGCCTTCATCGAAGGCATCGACCGCAGCGCGATCCTGGAAACCGTGCGCACCGGCGCCAGCGGCATCGGCCGCGGCGAGCGGATCCTCCGCGTCTGACCGTCTCCAGAATCCACGCACTCGGATTCCCCCTTACCCAACAACCGACCCCACACAGGAGACCCCATGAAAGTCTATTACGACAAAGACGCCGACCTGAGCCTGATCAAGGGCAAGCAAGTCACCATCATCGGCTACGGCTCACAAGGCCATGCCCACGCGCAGAACCTGAACGACTCGGGCGTCAAGGTCACCGTGGCGCTGCGCAAGGGCGGCGCTTCCTGGTCGAAGGCCGAGAAGGCCGGCCTGAAGGTGGCCGAGATCGCCGACGCGGTGAAGACCGCCGACGTGGTGATGATGCTGTTGCCCGACGAGCAGATCGCCGCCGTCTACAACGCCGACGTGGCCGCCAACATGAAGCCCGGCGCGTCGCTGGCTTTCGCCCACGGCTTTAACGTGCACTATGGCCAGGTCGTGCCGCGCGAGGACATCGATGTCTGGATGGTCGCGCCCAAGGCCCCCGGCCACACCGTGCGCAACACCTACAGCCAGGGTGGCGGCGTGCCGCACCTGATCGCCGTGCATGCCGACAAGACCGGCAAGGCCCGTGACCTGGCGCTGAGCTACGCCGCGGCCAATGGCGGCGGCAAGGCCGGCATCATCGAGACCAACTTCCGCGAAGAGACCGAGACCGACCTGTTCGGCGAGCAGGCCGTGTTGTGCGGCGGTACCGTCGAGCTGATCAAGGCCGGTTTCGAGACGCTGGTGGAAGCCGGCTACGCGCCCGAGATGGCCTACTTCGAGTGCCTGCACGAGTTGAAGCTGATCGTCGACCTGATCTACGAGGGTGGCATCGCGAACATGAACTACTCGATCTCCAACAACGCAGAATACGGCGAGTACGTTTCTGGGCCAAAAGTCGTGACCAGCGACACGAAGAAGGCGATGAAGCAGATGTTGACCGACATCCAGACCGGCGAATACGCCAAGAGCTTCATCCTGGAGAACAAGGCCGGCGCGCCGACGCTGATCTCGCGCCGCCGCCTGACCGAGGAGCACCAGATCGAAGTGGTCGGCGAAAAGCTGCGCGCGATGATGCCGTGGATCAAGGCCAACAAGCTGGTGGACAAGAGCCGCAACTGAGCGGGGCCTTGAACGGCAGGTCGGCGCTTGCAGGCGCCGACCCGTCCACAACGGCCGCCTGCCAGCAGTGGCAGGCGGCTTCGTCGTTGTGGACTGCCGTGGATCAAGGCCGACAAGCTGGTGGAAAAGAGCCGCAACTGAGCGGGCCGCTTTACGCCACCGAAGGCCGCCAAGCGCGGCCTTTTTCCTGATCCACCCCTGCGTTATGCTCGCGCACCATGAGTGAACCCCTGGACGCCGGCGACACGCTGGACCCGAACGACCCGCCGCAGCGGCCCCGCCGCAAGGGCATCTACGTGCTGCCCAACCTCTTCACGCTGGCGGCGTTGTTCGGCGGTTTCTATGCCGTGGTGATGGCGATGAACGGCCGCTTCGACCAAGCCGCGATCGGCGTGTTCTGCGCAATGGTGCTCGACAGCCTGGATGGCCGGGTCGCCCGCATGACCAACACCCAGAGCGCATTCGGCGAGCAGATGGACAGCCTGTCGGACATGGTCAGCTTTGGCGCCGCGCCGGCGCTGATCGTCTACGAGTGGGCGCTCAAGGGCATGGGCAAGGCCGGCTGGGCGGCGGCGTTTGTCTACTGCGCCTGCGCGGCACTGCGGCTGGCGCGCTTCAACACCAACATCGGCGTGGTCGACAAGCGCTTCTTCCAGGGCCTGCCCAGCCCGGCCGCGGCGGCGCTGGTGATCGGTTTCATCTGGATCATGGACGACGCCGGCTTTCGCGAGGGGGTGCGCGACATCCCCTGGCTGGTCTGGACCACCTGGTCCATCACCTTGTTCGCCGGCTTGACGATGGTGACCAACGTGCCGTTCTACAGCTTCAAGGACTTCGGGCTGAAGAAGTCGGTGCCGTTCGTCACCCTGGTGGCCATCGCACTGGGCATGGCGGTGATCAGCCAGCACGTGCCGGGCATGATGTTCGGCTTGTTCATGCTTTACGGCCTGTCGGGCTACGGCATGTACATCTACCGCCGGGTGAAGGGCAAGCCGGTGAGCCTGATCGCGACGTCGACCGACGAGCCGGACGAGCGCGGGCTGCACGGTTGAGGTTGCCGGCCTCGTGCTACATTCCCTTCACATGACGTTTCGTTCAGCCACTGCCGCGCTACTACCCCGGATGCACCCGGCGCGCTGACTGTCCACGTCTCAAAGTTTTACCGGATCGACGGCCCGCCAGCGCAACGCAGCGGGCCGTTTCCGTTTCCGGAACCCTTCTTCAAGCTGCGCTGCACCCCACCAGCTTCACCCCAGGAGAGTTCCATGCCGATGTTGCCTCGCCCCGCCGACAAGTACCGACCGTCCACTCCGGTCCGGCTGACCGACCGCCGCTGGCCCGACGCGGTGCTCAGCCGCCCGCCGGTATGGTGCAGCGTCGACCTGCGCGACGGCAACCAAGCGCTGATCGAGCCGATGGACCCGACCCGCAAGCGCAAGCTGTTCGATGCGCTGTTGCAGATCGGTTTCAAGGAGATCGAAGTCGGCTTCCCCTCGGCATCGCAGGCCGATTTCGACTTCGTGCGGCAGCTGATCGAGCAGCGGCTGATCCCCGACGACGTGACGATCCAGGTGCTGACGCAGGCGCGGCCCGAGCTGATCGCCCGCACCTTTGAGGCGCTGCAGGGCGCGCCGCGCGCCATCGTGCACCTGTACAACGCCACGGCGCCGGTGATGCGCCGGGTGGTGCTGGGGCTGGACGAGGACGGCATCGTGGCCTTGGCCACTCGCCACGCCCAGTTGGTGATGGACCATGCAGCCCGCCAGGCCGGCACCCGTTGGACCTTCCAGTACTCGCCCGAGATGTTCTCGGGCACCGACCTGCCGTTTGCCAAGCGGGTGGTCGATGCCGTCACCGCGGTGTGGCAGCCGACGCCGGCACGCAAGTGCATCGTCAACCTGCCCTCGACCGTGGAGCACAGCACACCCAACCTGTTTGCCGACCAGGTGGAGTGGATGCACCGCCACCTGGAACGGCGCGACGCCATCGTGCTGTCGATCCACCCGCACAACGACCGCGGCACCGGCACCGCAGCGGCCGAGCTGGCGTTGATGGCCGGCGGCGACCGGATCGAGGGCTGCCTGTTCGGCAACGGCGAGCGCACCGGCAACGTCGACGTGGTCAACCTGGCTTTGAACCTCTACACCCAGGGCGTGCACCCCGGCCTGGACTTCAGCGACATCGACGCGATCCGCCGCACCGTGGAGCATTGCAACCAGTTGCCGGTGCACCCGCGCCACCCCTATGTGGGCGATCTGGTCTACACCTCGTTCTCGGGCTCGCACCAGGACGCGATCAAGAAGGCTTTCGCCGCGCGGCGTGAGGGTGATGTCTGGGACATGCCCTATCTGCCGATCGATCCGAAGGACCTGGGCCGCAGCTACGACGCGGTGATCCGCGTCAACAGCCAGTCGGGCAAGGGCGGCATGGCCTACCTGCTGGAAAACGACTATGGGCTGGAGCTGCCCCGCCGGCTGCAGATCGAGTTTTCGTCCTCGGTGCAAGCGGTGATGGACGCGCAGGGCAAAGAGCTGAATGCTGCCGACCTGTGGACCATCTTTGCCGACTGCTACCACCTGGGCGAAGCAGCCCCGGTGATCGACCAGCAACGCATTGACGAGTTGCCCGCCGGCGGCGTGCGCCTGTCGTCGCGCCTGCACAGCGAAGGCCAATCGTTGCAGTTGCAGGGCCAGGGCAGGGGGCCGGTCGAGGCGTTCGTCGACGGCCTGCAACGCACCAGCGGCACCCGAATCGAGGTCCTGGACTACCACGAGCACGCCATCGGCGCCGGCGCCCAGGCCCGCGCCGCGGCTTACCTGGAGCTGCGTATCGGCGACACTCGCACGCTGTTCGGTGTGGGCATCGATGCCAACATCGTCACTGCGTCGATGCAGGCGGTGCTGTCGGGGCTGTTGCGCTGCGGCGTGCCGCTGAGCAAGCCTGCGCCCGCCACCCCCGTCGCCGCATGAACAAGCCCCGCGCCACACCCGAGGAGATCCCGATGTCCGACCAACTCATCATTTTCGACACCACCTTGCGTGACGGCGAGCAATCGCCCGGCGCGTCGATGACCCGCGACGAGAAGCTGCGCATCGCCCGCCAGCTGGAACGGCTGAAGGTCGATGTCATCGAGGCCGGTTTCGCGGCATCGAGCAATGGCGACTTCGAAGCCGTCAAGGCCATTGCCGCAGCGATCAAGGACTCGACCATCTGCTCGTTGGCGCGAGCCAATGACCGCGACATCGCCCGCGCCGCCGAGGCGCTGGCCGGCGCCCAGCGTTCGCGCATCCACACCTTCATCGCCACCAGTGCACTGCACATGGAGAAGAAGCTGCGCATGTCGCCCGACCAGGTGTTCGAACAGGCCAGGCTGGCCGTGCGCTTCGCCCGCAACCTGTGTGGCGACATCGAGTTCAGCCCCGAGGACGGCTACCGCTCCGACATGGACTTTCTCTGCCGCGTCATCGAGGCGGTGATCGACGAGGGTGCGACCACCATCAACGTGCCCGACACCGTGGGCTACGCGGTGCCCGAGCTGTACGGTCACTTCATCAAGACGCTGCGCGAGCGGGTGCCCAACAGCGACAAGGCAGTCTGGTCGGTGCATTGCCACAACGACCTGGGCATGGCGGTGGCCAATTCGCTGGCGGGCGTGAAGATCGGCGGCGCGCGCCAGGTCGAATGCACCATCAACGGCCTCGGCGAGCGCGCTGGCAACTGCTCGCTCGAAGAGGTCGTGATGGCCGTCAAGACCCGGCGTGACTACTTCGGCCTGTCGCTCAACATCGACGCCACCCAGATCCTGTCGGCCTCGCGCATGGTCAGCCAGACCACCGGCTTCGTGGTGCAGCCCAACAAGGCGGTGGTCGGCGCCAACGCGTTCGCGCACGCCAGCGGCATCCACCAGGACGGCGTGCTCAAGGCCCGCGACACCTACGAGATCATGCGGGCCGAGGACGTCGGCTGGGGCTCGAACAAGATCGTGCTGGGCAAGCTGAGTGGCCGCAACGCCTTCAAGCAGCGCTTGCAAGAGCTGGGCATCCAGCTGGAAAGCGAAGGCGAGATCAACGCCGCTTTCGCCCGCTTCAAGGACCTGGCCGACCGCAAGAGCGAGATCTTCGACGAGGACATCCTGGCCCTGGTCAGCGACGAGAGCGTGACCCGCGAACACGAGTTCTACCGCCTGCTGTCGCTGCGCCAGCATTCGGAGACTGGCGAACGACCGCAGGCCGCGGTGGTGTTCGCCGCTGGCGAGGTGGAGCACAGCGCCGAGAGCGATGGCAACGGGCCGGTCGACGCCAGCTTGAAGGCGATCGAGTCCAAGGTGGCAAGTGGCGCCGAACTGCTGCTCTATTCGGTCAATGCCATCACCAGCGGCAGCACAGAATCGCAAGGCGAGGTGACGGTGCGGCTGCAACAAGGAGGCCGGGTGGTCAACGGCGTGGGCGCTGACCCGGACATCGTGGTGGCGTCGGCCAAGGCCTACTTGTCGGCTTTGAACAAGCTGCATTCCAACTTGGAGCGGGTCGCTGCGCAAGGCTGAAGGCTGGCCTGCGGCGGTGCTCCCGGGCGCGACCGCAACGGCTTGGCTGAAGCACCATCGCAGTGCCGTCGATTACTTTAGGAATCACGCGCAAGTTTTTGATCTTGCATGTGTTTTTGCTGTGACCTACACTACTGACGCGGATGTGAAGCGCGCTCTGACCGGACCACCATGAAACAGAAAATGCCATCGCTGCTGTTCGGCCTCTGCATCGCCTTGGCACTGGGCGGCCCCGCCGAAGCGCGCAAGGACACCCGGCCCGCCGCGAAGTCGAAGCCGGGCACCGTGAGCAAGACCCGGGTGGCCCGCGTGGCAGCGCCGGCGGCGAAGGTGCGGATCGTGCAGCGCGCCAGCCGCGAATCCATCGTGCAGGCGTCGCCCAGCTTTGGCCAGATGTTGGGCCTGCATGCGGGTGTCGATGCGCTGGCGCTGAAATCCAGCGTGGCCCTGGTGATCGACCAGGACACCAACGAAGTGCTGTTTTCCAAGAACCCCGGCGCGGTGCTGCCGATCGCGTCGATCACCAAGTTGATGACCGGCCTGGTGATCAGTGAAGCCAAGCTGCCGCTCGACGAGATGATCACGATCTCGCAGGACGACATCGACACCGAGAAGGGCAGCCGTTCGCGCCTTGCCGTGGGCACCCAGCTGACCCGCGGCGAGATGATGCACCTGGCGCTGATGTCGTCCGAGAACCGCGCTGCCAACGCGCTGGGCCGTCATTACCCGGGTGGCATCGAGGCCTTCGTCGCAGCGATGAACCGCAAGGCGCAGGCGCTGGGCATGCGCGACACCCGCTACGTCGAGCCGACCGGCTTGTCCAGCAAGAACCAATCGAGCGCGCAAGACCTGGTGGTGCTGGTGAAAGAGGCCTACCGCGTGCCATTGCTGCGTGAACTGTCGACCTCTGAAGAAGCCTTGGTCCAGGTGGGCAACCGGGCCATGAAGTTCGGTACCACCAATGGCCTGGTTCGCAGTGCGCAATGGGAGATCGGTCTGCAGAAGACGGGCTACATCTCCGAAGCGGGCCGCTGTCTGGTGATGCAGGCGCAGACGGCGGGGCGCAAGCTGATCATGGTGCTGCTGGATTCGACCGGCAAGTATTCCCGGATCGGCGATGCCGAGCGCATCCGCAAGTGGTTGGTCGAGGTCTCGCCCTCTGGCGCGGTAGCGCCTGCGCGACGCGCCTCCTGACCGGCCTGGCCGCGGCGCCCGAAACGCGCTGCCGCGCTGCCGCGCTGACGCGATAGGCACGTGCCGGCCCGCGGCGCTGTTCACCCGCTCACACTGCCGCAGCGCGATGCCCGAGTGATGCCGAGATCTGGGTCACGGTGGCTTTCACCCGATCGGCCCAGGATTCTTCCAGCCGGTCGGCCGGGGCCGACACCGACAACCCCGCCACCAGCTTGCCCTGGTCGTCGAAGATCGCGGCGGCCATGCAGCGCACCCCCAGTTCCAGTTCTTCGTCGTCCCGCGCCAAACCGCTCTGGCGCACCTGAGCCAGCTCACGTTCGAGGCGGGGCAGGTCGGTGATGCTGTTGCGAGTGTGGCCCGACAAGCCGGTGCGGGTGGCGTAGGCTTTTACCCGCTGCGGGTCGTCGTGGGCCAGAAAGAGCTTGCCCACCGAGGTGAGGTGCAGCGGCGCGCGGCCGCCCACCGCACGCACCACCTGCATGCCCGAGCGTTCGCTGTAGGTGCGTTCGATGTAGACGATCTCGTCGCCTTGCCGCACCGACAGGTTCACCGGCTGGTGGGTCAGCTTGTGCAATTCGCGCATCGGGCCGATGGCGGCGTCGCGCACGTCCAGCCGGGCTTTCACCAGGTTGCCCAGTTCCAGCAGGCGCATGCCCAGGCGGTAGCTGCCGGCCTCGGGCCGGTCGACATAGCGCCCGATGGCCAGGTCGTTGAGGATGCGGTGCGCGGTGGACGGATGCAGGCCGGTGCGTTCGCTCAGCACCTTCAGCGACACCGGATCCTGATGCGCGGCCAACGCGTCAAGCAGCGAAAACATGCGCTCCATCACCTGAATGGCAGGTGTCTGGCCGGGTTTGAGGGTGGTCATGGGCAAATCCTGGGGTTCAGCCTATTTTGCATGGCGAAACGCCGGTTGGCATGGTGGAGTGATCGACGGCGGCTGTAGGGCTCAAGCCAAGGCGTCGGCAGCGGCCAGGCCGCTGCGCACCGCGCCCTCCAGTGTGGCCGGGTAGGGGCCGGCCACATAGTCGCCGGCAGCCAGCAAACCGGGCGCGATGGCCATCGCCGGCCGACGCAGGCCGGGGCTGCAGGCAAAGGTGGCGCGACGCTCGGCCGCCACGTGCAGCAGCACCTGGTCATCGGGCCCGGCAAAGGCGCCTGGAAACTGGGCGCGCGCTTGCTGCAGCAGCAACTGGCCGCAGGCAGCGACACCGTCGGCCAGCGCCGCCGCCGCCCCGCTGACGACCAAGGCAAAACGGCCGCGGGCCGCCGGGTCATGCTGCAGCGCCCCCAGGTCGAAGGCGAACTGCGCGGGTGCGGCCGGTCCCGAGGGCAGCGCCACCATCGGCTGGGGCAGCCGCAATCCCGGGTCGATCAGGTAGGCGGTGACGATGGGCTCGTAGCGCAGCGCAGCGGCCTGTGCCGACCAGCCAGCCGCCTGGGTGCCGGTGAGCCGGGCCGCCTCGCTGGCGCTGCAGGACAGCAGGACGGCGTCGAAGGGGGCGCCGTCCAGGTGCCAGCCTGCGCCGTGCGGCCGCAGCGTCTGCACCCGCTGACCGGTGACCCGACGCGCGCCTGCCGCGTCGAGCCAGCGCCAGGCCGGATCGGGCAGCAAGGCCGACAACGGCACGCGCGGCAGCAGCAGGTCGGCGCTGCCGCGGCCACTGAACAGCGCGTCCTGCAGCACCCGCAAGAACACCTCGGCACTGGCCTGCGCCATTGGCGTGTTGAGGGCGGCCAGGCACAGTGGCTCGATCAAGTCGCGCTGCACGGCCGCCGGCAGGCCGGCGCACAACTGGCCAACCGACTGTTCCGGCGCGGCCCGAAAGCCGCCCAACACCCAGCCACCGGCCGCGCGCAGCAACGCCAGCTTGTCGGGCCAGCGCCATCCTCGGTTGGCCAGCACGGCGCGCAGGAACGCCGGCGCCGGGGCGCCCGCCGGCAAGGCCAGGCCGCGTCCGTCAGGCTGGCACAGCGACAGCGGCAACCGCAACAGGCCACCGGCGACGTCGGCGCCCACCGTCTGCAACAGCGCCAGCGTGGCGCTGTAGGCGCCGATCATCACGTGCTGGCCGTTGTCCAGCGTCTCGCCGGCGGGGGTGATCACCCGGCGCGCCCGGCCGCCGGGCTCGCGGGCCATCTCGATCACGGTGACCTGCGCACCGCGCTGCACCGCCCGCACCGCCGCCGCCAGGCCGGCCCAGCCGGCACCGACCACCGCGATGCGCCGGCCAGCCAGCGCCGCGCCCGTCACTCGGCGAGCCTTCGCGCGTCGCGCTGCGGCGTGAGCGCTTTGGAGCGGCCACGCGCGCTCACCGCCCGCGCCAGTGGGTGCGCAGGGCGATCCACAGCTTGCGCATCGGCGTCAGCGAAGTGCGCTGGTGCAGCACCTGGAAGCCGTCTGCCTCGATCTCGCGCAGCAGGCTGCGGTAGATGTTGGCCATCATCAGGCCGGGTTTCTGGCTGGCGCGGTCGGCCTCGGGCAACAGCGCCAGCGCTTCGTCGTATGTGGCGTGGGCACGCTCGGCCTGGAAGCGCATCAAGGCGGTGAAACGATCGCTGTAGCCCCAGGGTGCTTCGCGTTTGAGCAGTTCATGGACCTTGACGTCGAAACGCTGCAGTTCCGACATCGGCAGGTAGATGCGGCCGCGCCGCGCGTCGTCGCCGACGTCGCGCAGGATGTTGGTCAGCTGCAGCGCCCGGCCCAGGCGGTGGGCGTAGTGCAGGGTCTGCGGATCGCTGTAGCCGAAGATGCGCGCCGCGACTTCACCCACCACGCCGGCCACCAGGTGGCAATAGCGCTGCAGGCCGGCAAAGTCGAGGTAGCGGGTCTGGTCCAGGTCCATCTGGCAGCCCTCGATCACCGCCAGCAAGTGGTCTGCGGTGATGCCGTGGTCGGCGGTGCTGGGCAGCAGCGCGTGCAGCACCGGGTGCGAGGGCGTGCCGGCGAAGGCGCGGCTGACCTCCTGGCGCCACCAGGCCAGCTTGGTGGCGGCCACGCCGGGGTCGTGCATCTCGTCGACGACATCGTCGACCTCGCGGCAGAAGGCGTAGAACGCGGTGATCGCTGCGCGCCGCGGTGGCGGCAGGAACAGAAACGCGTAGTAGAACGACGAGCCACTGCCCGCGGCCTTGTCCTGCACGTACTGCTGAGGGGTCATGTCGGAGGGGCGACGGGATCAGGACAGCGCGAAGCCGGGGGCCGGCGCCGACGTTCGCATGCGCAGCGCCCGCCAGGCCATCACCGACAGGTCGTGGCCGCCCAGCACGGGCCGTTGGTGGAGGGTGCGGTACTGCAAGCCTTGGATTCTCTCAAGGATGCGCAGGCCGCCTTGCACCACCAGCCGCAATTCCCAGCCCAGGCGCCCGGGTACCCGGCAGGCCAGCGGCGCACCCTGGCGCATCAAGTCGGCGGTCCATTGGCACAGCTCACGCAGCAGGGCCTGCGACGCCGCGCTGTCGGGCTGGGTGGCCAGCGTCTGCAACGACAGGCCGTGGCGCTGCGCGTCGGCCTGCGGCACATAGTGGCGCCCGCGCGGCAGGTCGACGCTGGGGTCTTGCCAAAAGTTGATCAACTGCAGCGCGGTGCAGACCGCGTCCGACTGGGCCAGCGACAAGGCATCGTTGACGCCGGCCAGGTGCAGCATCAGGCGGCCGATCGGGTTGGCCGAGCGGCGGCAGTAGTCGAGCAGCTGCGTCCGGTCGGCATGAAGTGGGTTGCCGGTGTCCTGCAGAAAGGCGTCGAGCAGGTCGTCCAGCAGGTGAACCGGCAACTGGTGGCGGGCCATCGCTGCAGCCAAGGGCTCAAAGACCCGGGGCCAGGCATCGGTCATCGGTGTGCCGGACGCCGCCGCCTGCAGTGCCATCCGGTAGCGGGCCAGGTCGGCCGCGCGCTGCGCAGGTGTGGCGGGCCCTTCGTCGGCGATGTCGTCGGCCGTGCGGGCAAAGTGGTAGATCGCCAGCACCGCAGGCCGCAGGGCCGCCGGACACAGCCAGCTGGCAACCGGAAAATTCTCGTAGTGGTCGATGCTCACCGTGCAATTGTCCACTGCCGAACCAAGCACCTGCGTGCCGCGGCGCTTGGCCGGCCCTCGCCGCCATACAGCCGCGGGCGGTCGGGTCGATTGACATCACGAGGGTTTGCCTTCTATATTACTGACCAGTCAGTCATTAACGCGGCGCCGACAATGGTCTGTGTTGCTCTCATTGGGTTGCGTCGCCATGCGTTCCTGTCTGTTGCCCCTGTTGATGGTTCCGGTTCTGATCGCCTGCAGCCCGCCTGCAGCCCAGGATGAGCCGGTCCGCGCCGTGCGCACCCTGGTGCTGCAGACGGGCGTGACCGCGCTGCAGAATGAATACGCCGCCGAGGTCCGCGCCCGCACCGAAGTCCGGTTGTCGTTCCGGGTGGCGGGCAAGCTGTTGCGGCGCCCTGTCAACGTGGGCGATGTGGTCAAGGCTGGCCAGGTGCTGGCCCAGGTCGACGCCAGTGATCTCAAGCTGGGCCAGGACGCAGCCCGCGCCACGCTGAGCGCGGCCGACACCCAGCTGGCCTTGAACGAGGCCGAATACAAGCGCTACAAGGAACTGCGCGATCAGGGCTTCATCAGCGGCCTGGAACTGGAGCGCCGCGAGGCGGCCCTGAAAACCAGCCGCGCCCAGGCCGAGCAGGCCCGCGCCCAGGCCGGCGTGCAGGGCAACCAGGCCGGCTATGCGGTGCTGGTGGCCGATGTGTCGGGCGTGGTGACCGCGGTCGACGCCGAGCCCGGTGCGGTGCTGGCCGCCGGCACGCCGGTGCTGCGGGTGGCGCAAGACGGCCCGCGCGATGTTGTTTTCAGCGTACCCGAGGACCGCCTGCCGGCGCTGCGGGCCCTGCTCGGCAAGCCCGGCGCGGTGCAGATGCGGCCCTGGGGCAGCGACCTGACCCAGCCTGCCACGGTGCGCGAGGTGGCCGCGGCTGCCGACCCGACGACCCGCACCTTCCTGGTCAAGGCCGACATCGGTCGCACCACCCTGCGGCTGGGACAGACCGCCACTGTGCTGATCGACGCGCCGGCTGTGGCCGGTTTGTTCAAGCTGCCGCTGCCGGCGGTGTTCGAGCAGGGTGGCCGATCCCATGTCTGGGTGGTCGACCCGGCCAAGTCGACGGTGCGGGCCCAGCCCATCACCGTGGTCGGTGCCGAGGGCAACCTGGTGCTGGTCGGTAGCGGTCTGGCCGATGGCCTGCGCGTGGTGACCGCTGGCGTGCACACCTTGACGCCGGGCCAGACGGTGCGGCTGTACGCGGAGCCTGGGCGCGCCATGGTCCAGGCGCAGGGCCCGACTGCCGTCGGTGCGGCGGCGGTCGCCTCGGCGGCGGCCTCGGCCGCCTCGCGCTGACCCCGTCGGAGACCGCATCCCATGAATGCCTCGCCGAACACCGGTCACACGGCCTCGCGCTTCAACATCTCGCGCTGGGCGCTTGAACACCCCGCGCTGACCCGCTACCTGATGGTGGTGCTGATGGTGCTGGGCGTGGCCGCCTACTTCCAGCTGGGTCAGGATGAAGACCCGCCGTTCACCTTCCGCGTGATGGTGGTGCAGGCCTTCTGGCCCGGCGCCACCGCGCAGGAGATCGCCGAGCAGGTCACCGACAAGATCGAGCGCACCTTGCAGGAGGTGCCGTACGCCGACGCCATCCGCAGCTACACCAAGCCCGGTGAGTCCTTCACCCTGCTGGAGCTGAAGGACAGCGCGCCACCGAAGGAGGTGGCCAACAGCTGGTACCAGGCGCGCAAGCGGGTCAACGACATGCGCAACACCCTGCCGCAAGGGGTGCTGGGCCCGATGTTCAACGACGACTTCGGCGATGTCTACGGTTCGATCTTCGCGCTGTCGGCCGATGGCTTCAGCGACGAGGAGTTGCGGGTCTTTGCCGAGCAAGTGCGTTCATCGCTGCTGCGCGTACCGGACGTGGCCAAGGTCGAGGTCTTCGGTGCCCAGGCCGAAAAGATCTTCGTCGAGATATCGCAGAAGCGGCTGGCGCAGCTGGGGCTGGACCTGAACCAGGTGCTGGGCCAGCTGGCCGCGCAGAACGCCGTGGAGGGTGCCGGCCTGATGGACGCCGGCAGCCAGAACCTGCAAGTGCGGGTGGGTGGTGCGTTCCGCTCGGTCGACGACGTCAAGCGCTTCCCGATCCGGGCGGTCAATCCGGCCACCGGCCAGGCCAGCACCCTGCAGCTGTCTGATATCGCCGTGGTCCGGCGCGGCGTGGTCGATCCGCCGGCGGTCAAGGTGCGCCACCAGGGCCAGGCCGTGATCGCGCTGGGCGTGTCGATGGCCAAGGGCGGCGACATCGTGGCGTTGGGCCACGCGCTGCGCACCCGGCTGGATGCGATCCGCGCAGAACTGCCGGCCGGCGTCACGCTGTCGCGCATCCAGGACCAGCCGGCGGCGGTGTCGCGCTCGGTGACCGAATTCGTCAAGGTGCTGATCGAGGCGGTGGTGGTGGTGCTGGCCGTCAGCTTCATCAGCCTGGGGCTGCACACCAAGCCCTTGCGCATCGACATCTGGCCCGGCCTGGTGGTGGGCATCACCATCCCGCTGGTGCTGGCCATCACCTTCGTCACCATGTACTACTGGGGCGTCGGGCTGCACAAGATCTCGCTGGGCTCGCTGATCATCGCGCTAGGGCTGCTGGTCGACGACGCGATCATCGCGGTGGAAATGATGGTGCGCAAGCTCGAAGAGGGCTACGACAAGATGACCGCAGCCACCTACGCCTACGACGTGACCTCGATGCCGATGTTGACCGGCACGCTGATCACCGCCGCCGGCTTCCTGCCGATCGGCATGGCCCAGTCGGTCACCGGGGAATACACCTTCGCGATCTTCGCCGTCACTTCGGCCGCGCTGGTGATCTCCTGGGTGGTGTCGGTGTACTTCGTGCCCTACCTGGGCGCCTGGCTGCTGCACACCCGGCCGCAGATGGCCGACGAGGCCCACGAGCTGTTCGACACGCCGTTCTACAACCGCTTCCGCAAGATGGTGAACGCCTGCGTGCGCCACCGCTGGATCACGCTGGCCATCACGCTGGCGCTGTTCGGCGGCGGCATCGTCGCGCTGGGCAAGGTGCAGCAGCAGTTTTTCCCCGATTCCAGCCGGCCCGAGATCCTGGTCGACCTGTGGTTGCCCGAGGGCAGCACCCAGCGCGAGAGCGAGGCGCTGGCGCGCCGCTTCGAGGCCCGCATGATGAAGGAGCCGGGCCTGGAGAGCGTGACCACCTGGATCGGCAGCGGCGTGCCGCGCTTCTACCTGCCGCTCAACCAGATATTTCCCCAGAGCAACGTCAGCCAGGCCATCCTGCTGCCCAAGGACCTGGCCGCCCGCGAGCAGCTGCGCCAACGCCTGCCGGCGCTGCTGGCGGCCGAGTTTGGCGACGCCCGCACGCGGGTCAAGGTGCTGCCCAACGGCCCGCCGGTCGACTACCCGGTGCAGTTCCGCGTGATGGGCGCTGACGCCCAGCTGGTGCGCAAGACCGCCGACCAGGTCAAGGACATCCTGCGCGCCCACCCGGGCACCCGCGGCGTCAACGACAACTGGAACGAGCAGGTCAAGTCGCTGCAGTTGGCGATCGACCAGGACAAGGCGCGGGCGCTGGGCGTGAGCAGCCAGACCATCGCGCAGACCGCGCGCACCGGCCTGAGCGGTGTGACCGTCGGCCAATACCGGGAGGGCGACAAGCTGGTCGACATCGTGTTGCGCCAGCCGCTGGAAGACCGCAACGTGATGACCGACCTGGACAACGCCTATGTGCCGACCAGCAACGGCCGCGCCATCCCGCTGGCCCAGATCGCCCGCATCGAGGTCGGCTGGGAGCCCGGTGTGTTGTGGCGCGAAGGCCGCAAGTTCGCCATCACCGTGCAGAGCGACGTGGCCGAAGGCCTGCAGGGCGCCACCGTGACCAACGCGGTGTGGGCGCAGGTGGCCGGGCTGAAGGCCCAGCTGCCGCCCGACTACGACATCCGCATCGCCGGCGCACAAGAGCAGAGCAGCAAGGGCCAGGGTGCCATCGTCGCCGGCGTGCCGGTGATGCTGTTCATCATCTTCACGCTGCTGATGCTGCAGTTGCACAGCTTTTCGCGGGCGATGCTGGTGTTCCTGACCGGCCCGCTGGGCATTGCCGGCGTGGCCGGGGCGCTGCTGATCTTCAACCGGCCGTTCGGCTTTGTCGCCTTGCTGGGGGTGATCGCGCTGATGGGCATGATCATGCGCAACTCGGTCATCCTGATCGACCAGATCGAGCAGGACCGCGCCCGCGGCCTGCCGGCCTGGGATGCCATCGTCGAGGCAGCGGTGCGGCGCTTCCGTCCGATCGTGTTGACGGCCGCGGCCGCGGTGCTGGCGATGGTGCCGCTGACCCGCAGTGTTTTCTGGGGCCCGATGGCGGTGGCCATCATGGGTGGCCTGGTGGTGGCCACGGTGCTCACGCTGCTGGCACTGCCGGCGATGTATGCGGCCTGGTTCCGCGTCAAGCGGCCGGCCACCGGCCATGGCGCGCCCACGGCCAGCTAGAATCTCGGGTTGGTCTGCGGTTCCGGGCATATCGGGCCACAGGCAAGAGACAACCAACCCGCGCGGGTGGCGAAATCGGTAGACGCACCAGGTTTAGGTCCTGACGCCTTCACGGGCGTGCCGGTTCGAGTCCGGCCCCGCGCACCAGACCCCTTTTTCTGTGAGTCCCATCATGGCTGTGACTGTTGAAACCCTCGAAAAGCTCGAACGCCGCATCACCCTGCTGATTCCGGCCACCGACCTGAATGGCGAGATCGAAACGCGGCTGAAAAAGCTGTCGCGCACCGTCAAGGCCGACGGCTTCCGCCCCGGCAAGGTGCCGATGTCGGTGGTCGCCCAGCGCTATGGCTACTCGGTGCAGAACGAGGTCATGAACGACAAGATCGGCCAGGCCTTTGCCACCGCCGCCAACGAGGCCCAGTTGCGCGTGGCGGGGATCCCGCGCGTGACGCCCAAGGACGAAGCGCCTGAGGGCCAACTGGCCTTCGACGCCACCTTCGAGGTCTACCCCGAAGTCAAGCTCGGTGACCTGGCTGCGGTGGAAGTCGACCGCGTCAGCAGCGAGGTGACCGACGCCGCGATCGACCGCACCATCGACATCCTGCGCAAGCAGCGCCGTACCTTCGCGCAGCGTCCGGCCGTCGAAGGCGGTGCCGAGACCGACCGGGTCAGCATCGACTTCGAAGGCAAGATCGACGGTGAGCCGTTCTCCGGTGGCAAGGCCGAGGCCTTCCAGTTCATCATCGGCGAAGGCCAGATGCTGGAGCAGTTCGACAAAGCCGTGCGCGGCATGAAGGTCGGCGACAACAAGACCTTCCCGCTGCAGTTCCCTGCCGATTACCACGGCAAGGACGTGGCCGGCAAAGAGGCCGACTTCCTGGTCACGATCAAGAAGATCGAGGCGCAGAACCTGCCGACACTCGACGAGCCCTTCGTCAAGTCGCTGGGCATTGCCGATGGCACGGTCGAAGGCCTGCGCGCCGACGTCAGGAAGAACCTCGAGCGCGAGGTCAAGTTCCGCATCCTGTCGCGCAACAAGGCCGCGGCCATGGACGCGCTGGTCAAGGTGGCCGAGCTCGACATCCCCAAGGCCCTGGTCGACAACGAGTTGGAGCGCCTGGTGACCAGCGCCCGGGAAGACCTGAAGCAGCGTGGCGTGAAGGATTTCGACAAGGCGCCGATCCCGAACGAGATCTTCCAGCCGCAGGCCGAGCGGCGCGTGCGCCTGGGTCTGGTGGTGGCCGAACTGGTGCGCAGCCACAACCTGCAAGCCAAGCCCGACCAGTTGCAGGCCCACATCGAAGAGCTGTCGCAGAGTTACGAGAAACCCGGCGACGTGATGCGCTGGTACCTGTCGGACCGCCAGCGCATGGCCGAGGTGGAAGCGATGGTGATCGAGAACAATGTCACCCAGCATGTGCTGGGCTTGGTCAAGATCAACGACAAGGTGCTGCCCTTCGACGATCTGATGACGGCCTGAGATCGGCCACGCCGGCCGCTTCAGGGCAGCCTGGTGCCCTCAAGACAGCCTGCGAACGGGGCGCACGACTGACCGGTCTGCGCCCCGTTTTTCATCGACTGCAAGCCCCCGTTCGGGGGGCCATAATCCTGTCAGACATTCAATTCAGAGGATTTTCATGAGCGCAATGGATACGCAAGCCCTGGGCATGGTGCCCATCGTCATCGAGACCTCTGGCCGTGGCGAGCGCGCTTACGACATCTACAGCCGGCTGCTGCGCGAACGCATCGTCTTCCTGGTCGGCCCGGTCAATGACCAGACGGCCAACCTGGTGGTCGCGCAGATGTTGTTCCTGGAGAGCGAGAACCCCGACAAGGACATCTTCCTGTACATCAACTCACCTGGCGGCAGCGTGAGCGCCGGCTTGTCGATCTACGACACGATGAACTTCATCAAGCCCGATGTCTCGACGCTGTGCATGGGCATGGCCGCCAGCATGGGCAGCTTTCTGCTGATGGCCGGCGCCAAGGGCAAGCGCATCTCGCTGCCCAACGCCAAGATCATGATCCACCAGCCCTCGGGCGGAGCGCAGGGCCAGGCCACCGACATCGAGATCACCGCCCGCGAAATCCTCAAGACCCGCGAGCAGCTCAATCGCATCTACGCCGACCGCACTGGGCAGAGCTTCGAGAAGATCGCCGCCGACATGGAACGTGACTACTACATGTCGCCCGAAGAGGCCAAGACTTACGGCCTGATCGACCAGGTGATCGCCAAGCGCGGTTGACTGGCGCGCTGCGGCCCGGGGCTTTCGGGCTGAAATCCGCTGCGGCGCTTTGATCTATCATTGATTTGCAACTTCAATCCGCCTTCCAGAGCACATCCCACACATGGCCGACAAGAAGGGCGCCTCCGGCGAGAAAGTCCTGTACTGCAGCTTCTGCGGCAAGAGCCAGCATGAGGTGAAGAAACTCATCGCCGGCCCGTCCGTGTTCATCTGCGATGAGTGCATCGAGCTGTGCAATGACATCATCCGCGACGAAGCGCCGGCCGATGCCGCAGGCGCCAAGGCGCCGAAGTCCGACCTGCCGGTGCCGATCGAGATCAAGACCACGCTCGACCAGTACGTGATCGGTCAAGAGTCGGCCAAGCGCACGTTGTCGGTGGCGGTGTACAACCACTACAAGCGGCTCAAGCACATCAGCGCCAACCTGAAGGAAGAGGTCGAGCTGACCAAGAGCAACATCCTCTTGATCGGCCCCACCGGCTCGGGCAAGACGCTGCTGGCGCAAACCCTGGCCAAGCTGCTGAACGTGCCCTTCGTGATCGCCGATGCCACCACACTGACCGAAGCCGGTTATGTGGGCGAAGATGTCGAAAACATCATCCAGAAGCTGCTGCAGAACTGCAACTACGACGTCGAGCGTGCCCAGCGCGGCATCGTCTACATCGACGAGATCGACAAGATCAGCCGCAAGGCCGACAACCCCAGCATCACCCGCGATGTGTCGGGTGAGGGTGTGCAGCAGGCACTGCTCAAACTGGTCGAAGGCACGATGGCCAGCGTGCCGCCGCAGGGCGGGCGCAAGCATCCGAACCAGGATTTCTTGCAGATCGACACCACCAACATCCTGTTCATCTGCGGTGGTGCGTTCGACGGCCTGGAAAAAGTCATCCAGAACCGCACCGAGAAATCGGGCATCGGTTTTGGCGCCAGCGTGCACAGCAAGACCGACAAGCGTGCCGCCGAGATCTTCAAGGAAGCCGAACCCGAAGACCTGATCAAGTTCGGGCTGATCCCCGAACTCGTCGGGCGCCTGCCGGTCGTCGCCATGTTGGGCGAATTGACCGAGTCGGCCATGATCCAGATCCTGACCGAGCCCCGCAACGCGCTGGCCAAGCAGTACCAGAAGCTGTTCGCGATGGACGGCGTCGAGTTGGAAATCCGGCCGTCGGCGCTGGCCGCCATCGCCCGCAAGGCGCTCAAGCGCAAGACCGGTGCACGCGGTCTGCGCTCGATCATGGAGAACGCGCTGATCGACACCATGTTCGACCTGCCGACGATGGACGGCGTGGCCAAGGTGGTGATCGACGAGCACATCGTCGAAGAGGGCGCCAAGCCCCTTCTGGTCTATCGCGAAAAGAAAGCCAGCGCCTGACCGATCTGTCAGTCGCCCGGCGCATCCAGGCCCCGGGCGGGGTGGGCCGATGGCTCACTCCCGCACTTGCATTCCCCCGCTCAGGCCTCAACTCGGTCTGAGAAAGAGAGGCTTCCCATGTCTGGACATCCCGTACTTCCCGCCGATCCGATCACGCTGCCGCTGCTGCCGCTGCGTGACGTGGTCGTGTTTCCGCACATGGTCATTCCGCTGTTCGTCGGCCGTCCCAAGTCCATCAAGGCGCTCGAAGCGGCGATGGAAGCCGGCCGCCAGATCATGCTGGTGGCGCAGAAGGCCGCCGGCAAGGACGAGCCCAAGCCCGAGGACATGTTCGAGATCGGCTGCGTCTCCAGCATCCTGCAAATGCTCAAGCTGCCCGACGGCACGGTGAAGGTGCTGGTCGAAGGCGTGCAGCGCGCCAAGACCAAGGCGATCCACGACACCGAAGAGCACTTCACCGCCGAGGTCGTGCCGGTTCAGCCCGCGGGCGAGCCGTCGCCCGAAGTGGAAGCCCTGCGCCGCGCGGTGACGCAGCAGTTCGACCAGTACGTCAAGCTGAACAAGAAGATCCCGCCCGAGATCCTGACCTCGATCGCCGGCATCGACGATCCGGGCCGCCTGGCCGACACCATCGCCGCGCACCTGCCGCTCAAGCTTGAAGCCAAGCAGGCCGTGCTCGACCTGTTCGCGGTCAACAAGCGGCTGGAAAAGCTGCTGGAGCTGCTGGAACACGAAGTCGACATCCTGCAGGTGGAAAAGCGCATCCGCGGCCGCGTCAAGCGGCAGATGGAGAAGAGCCAGCGCGAGTACTACCTCAACGAACAAGTCAAGGCCATCCAGAAGGAACTGGGTGACGGCGAGGAGGGCGCCGATCTCGAAGAACTCGAGAAAAAGATCGAAGCAGCCAAGATGTCGAAAGAGGCGCGCAAGAAGGCTGACAGCGAGTTGAAGAAGCTCAAGCTGATGTCGCCGATGAGCGCCGAAGCCACGGTGGTGCGCAACTTCATCGACACACTGATCGGTCTGCCCTGGGCCAAGAGAAGCAAGGTCAAGCACGACCTGCCACTGGCCGAGGCGGTGCTCAACGAAGACCACTACGGCCTCGACAAGGTCAAGGAACGCATCCTCGAGTACCTCGCGGTGCAACAGCGCGTCGACAAGGTCAAGGCGCCGATCCTGTGCCTGGTCGGCCCCCCGGGCGTGGGCAAGACCTCGCTGGGACAGAGCGTGGCGCGTGCCACCGGACGCAAGTTCGTCCGCATGGCGCTGGGCGGCGTGCGCGACGAGGCCGAGATCCGCGGCCACCGCCGCACCTACATCGGCTCGATGCCGGGCAAGGTGCTGCAGAGCCTGACCAAGGTGGGCGTGCGCAATCCGCTGTTCCTGCTCGACGAGATCGACAAGCTGGGCATGGACTTCCGCGGTGATCCGTCATCGGCGTTGCTGGAAGTGCTCGACCCCGAGCAGAACCACACCTTCAGCGACCACTACGTCGAGGTCGACTTCGACCTGTCGGACGTGATGTTCATCGCCACGTCCAACAGCATGAACATCCCGCCGGCGCTGCTCGACCGGATGGAGGTGATCCGCCTGTCGGGGTACACCGAGGACGAGAAGGTCAGCATCGCGCAGAAATACCTGTGCCCGAAGCAAGCCAAGAACAACGGTGTCAAGGACGAGGAGATGGAAATCACCGAGTCGGCGATCCGCGGGATCATTCGTTATTACACGCGGGAGGCGGGTGTGCGCTCGCTCGAACGCGAGATCTCCAAGATCTGCCGCAAGACGGTCAAGAGCATCCAGCTCAAGAAGGTCACCGGCAAGGTCGTCGTCACCGACGAGAACCTGAATGACTTCCTGGGCGTGCGCAAGTACGACTATGGCCGCGCCGAGAAAAAGAACCAGGTCGGCCAGGTGGTCGGTCTGGCGTGGACCGAGGTCGGCGGCGACCTGCTGACGATCGAGGCGGCGGTGATGCCCGGCAAGGGCAACATCATCCGCACCGGTTCACTGGGCGACGTGATGAAGGAATCGGTCGAGGCCGCCCGCTCGGTGATCCGCAGCCGCTCACGCCGGCTCGGCATCAAGGACGAGATGTTCGAGAAGCGCGACGTGCACATCCACGTGCCCGATGGCGCCACGCCCAAGGACGGGCCGAGCGCCGGTGCGGCGATGGCCACCGCCTTCGTCTCGGCTCTGACCAACATCCCGGTGCGCGCCGATCTGGCGATGACGGGCGAGATCACATTGCGGGGCGAGGTGACGGCGATCGGTGGCCTGAAGGAAAAGCTGCTGGCGGCGCACCGGGGCGGCATCAAGACCGTGCTGATTCCGGAAGAGAACGTCAAAGACCTGCAGGACATTCCGGAGAACGTCAAGAACCACCTGGAGATCGTGCCGGTTCGCTGGATCGAACAGGTGCTGCAGTTGGCACTGGAATCGATGCCGCCGGCGCTGCCGGAAGACGAGCCCGTGCCCGCGAAGGTGGAAGCCGTCAAACCGGAGGTTGCCACCGGGGGCGGTGCGTCCGACGCGTTGCCGCACTAAAAGTTTTTCGCACCGTTTGCAGAGACCAAAATTCTCGGTATAGAATACGGGCTCTGCTGAACAGAGCGGTGTTCGATTCAGCAGACGGCAACCAAAGCCGGGTTTAAAAAGTAGGCAGTCAATGCGGGAGTAGCTCAGTTGGTAGAGCGCAACCTTGCCAAGGTTGAGGTCGAGAGTTCGAGACTCTTCTCCCGCTCCAAGATTCGAAACGGGAAGCCTAGGCTTCCCGTTTTTGTCAGAGCAGTCCACTTTCAGTCGGCGCTGGCTCATGACAAGTTTTGAATTCTGGCGCGATAGCAAATCGGTTATGCAACGGATTGCAAATCCGTCTAGCCCGGTTCGACTCCGGGTCGCGCCTCCAAAAAAATATCAACTGAATCAACGGGTTAGCGGCGAAAGCCTCTGGCCCGTTTTCAATTTCCCTTTGCGGCAGTCGGACTTGTAGGGGCTCTGTAGGGGCTGGTACCGGGTTCCGCACCGTCGGACTGTCAATATTTACAGCGCTGGGGCTGCGGCCCGGGCAGGGCGGGAAACCACTCCCCCACGCTGCAACCCGCGTCGGACTTGCCGACAGGTATCACACCTGTGATGATCTTCCGATAGCTGTTCAGGGGAGGCCATGACCGCGCAAAGTTCCGACAAGCAAGATTCGATCGGCGCCGCCATCGCCTTCGCAGCGGCGAGGCGCAAATGAGCACCTTGCCCGAGAGATTGAAG
>JBBQVF010000019.1:0-44884 GCA_038211805.1 Burkholderiales bacterium
GTGGTGCAGATCGGCCTGATCTCGCCGCCAGTGGGCATGAACCTGTTCGTGCTGAACGCGCTGCTCGACGGCGTGAGCCTGAAGCAGATCTTCCGCGGTGTCTGGTTGTTCGTGCTGATGCTGGTGCTGGCGCTGGTGATCGTGCTGGAGGTGCCAGCACTGTCGCTCTGGCTGCCCAGCTTCATGAAGTAGCGGCCTGTCGCTGGCGGGCGGCGGTGCGGCGCCGCGCGGCCGGTCGCAGCCGCCAGCCCAGCAGCACCGCCACCACAGCGGCATAGATCGCCCATTCGCCGAAGTCGTTCTTGCCGGCGCGCATCCAGAAGAAGTGCAGCAGGCCCAGCAGCACGATCGCGTAAACCGCCTTGTGCAGCGCCTTCCAGCGCGCCGCGCCCAGCGTCTTGATCGCGCGGTTGAACGAGGTGGCGGCCAGCGGCGCCATCAGCAGCAGCGCCAGCGTGCCGACCAGCACGAAGGGGCGCTTGGGGATGTCCTGGACGATGGCGGCCCAGTCCAGCCCCATGTCGAGCCAGGCGTAGCAGAGAAAGTGCGTGACGCCGTAGAAGAAGGCAAAGTTGCCCAGCATGCGGCGCAGCCGTGCCAGCGCGCTCCAGCCGGTCCATTCACGCAGCGGTGTGATCGCCAGCGTCGCGCACAGGAAACGCAACACCCAGTCGCCGGTGCCGCGGATCAACGCCTCGGCCGGGTTGGCGCCCAGCGTGTTGGCGATCGCACCCCACAGCAGGTGTGCGAAGGGGGCGAGGGCCAGCGCGAACAGCAGCGGTTTGGTGGCCGCGTGCAGCAGCAGTTTGTTCATGGTTTGTGGATCAGAAGAATCCGGTTTCGATGGCGGCTTGCGGCTCGTTGCTGACGTTGCCGAATACCCGCTTCTGACTGTTCTGCGCGACGCGTCAGGCGGTACCCGGCGGCGTCGCTGGCTGGGTCGGTCAGCGCTGCGCACCGACTCCGCTGCGGCCCGTGACCAGAGGCCCCGGGCCTTCGCCAGGCACAAACAGTCCTCAGGACTGTTTGTGTCCGGGCTCAGTGCATCGATTCGAGGTCGCGCGGCAGAACTCGCTACGCGCCGTGCCGGCGCTGCGCTCTAACAATCGCGGCGAGCATGTTGACGAAGCGCGCTGCGCGCGCCGACCCCGAATCTGCGCTCCTCGCCGCCCCACACAGCGCCGCCACCGGGCACCGCCTGCCGCGCACCAACGGTCTTTTGTTCCCGTGGCAAACAACCCCTGCATCGACGCAATGGCGCGTTCGGGCAGGCTGTGGCGCGCCTGTGCGGCGCTGAGGAGCAGAAGGCTTGCGGCCTCGCGCGCAGCGCGAGTTGGCATCTGACTCGATGCGCTTGTTCGAGCGCAGCGCCGGCACGGCGCGTAGCGAGTTGCGCACCGGGCCGCAAGACTGAGTACCGCAAGGAAGTCGGCGCGCAGCGACGACCGCCGCAGTGAAGCGCCACGGCCTGCCCGGACGCGCCATTGCGCCGCTGGACAACCAGGCACGAAGGAGACTTTCAAAGTCAGCAACGAGCCGAAACCCGTCGTCAAAGCAGATGGCAGTGAGCCTCAGTCCGGCAGCAGCATCGCCGCGCCGGTGATGCTGCGGGCTTGCTGGATCGGGCAAGCGTCATCGGGCTTCCACGGGCAGGTCGTGGAGAAAAGGGGCGTCAGCGGCCGCCGGCCACGTCGAGGATCGCTCCGGTGGTGTAGCTGGCCTCGGCCGACAGCAGCCAGACCACCGCCGCGGCGATCTCGTCGGCCGTGCCGGGGCGCTGCATCGGGATGATCGCGGCGGCGGCATGCGGGCGGTTGCGGTCGCCGCTGGCGAGGTGGATGTCGGTGTCGATCATGCCGGGGCGTACCGCGTTGACGCGGATGCCCTCGGCCGCCACCTCCAGCGCCAGGCCTTGGGTGAAGGTGTCGATCGCGCCCTTGCTGGCCGCGTTGTCCAGGTAGAGGTGAGGCGATCCCAGCCGCGCCGCCGCACTGCTGAGGTTGACGATGGCGCCGCCCGCACCGCCGTGGCGCGTGCTCATGCGCCGCACCGCCTCGCGGGCGCACAGCAGGCTGCCGCTGATGTTGACGGCCCACATGCGCTGCCAGCGGGCCATGTCCATCTCGTCCAGCCGGGCCTTCATCGCCACGATGCCGGCGTTGTTGACCAGGCCTGCCAACGGGCCCAGCTCGGTGTCGATGCGGACGAACATCGCCAGCACGGCTGCCTCGTCGGCGACATCGGCGGCCACCGTGATCGCCCGGCGGCCGCGTGCGCGCACGTCGGCGGCCACGGCTTCGGCGGCCGCGGCATCACGGGCGTAGTTGACCACCACGTCCCAGCCGCGGGCAGCGGCCAGGCGGGCGGTGGCCGCGCCGATGCCGCGGCTGGCACCGGTGACGAGCAGGACGCGGGATTCGGTGGTCATGCGGGCATCGCCTCGTGAACGGTTGTGCCTGGCAGGCCCTCGGCAGCCCCGGTTTGTCCGGGTTGGCCCAGGGCCTATGCTGGGGGAGACTGTGGGGTGAGGATCGCCACGACGCTAGCGCAGCGGCGACAAGCGCACGCCCGTTTTTTCAACCGACCGCAAGGCCCGTCCGCATGACCACTCCCGACACCCTCGACCTCCAGCGCCTGGCCCGCGCCGATGCCTTCGCGTTGCCGATCAGCCAGATCGACGTCACCAAGCCGCGGCTGTTCCAGAACGACACCATCGGCCATTACTTCGAGCGCCTGCGCCGCGACGACCCGGTGCACTGGCACCACAACGATTTCTACGGCGGCTTCTGGTCGGTCACCCGCTACCAGGACATCATGGCGGTGGACACGAATCACGCCGCGTTCTCGTCCGACTGGACCCATGGCGGCATCGGCCTGTTCGACGCGCCGATGGACCAGCGGCTTCAGATGTTCATCGCGATGGACCCGCCCAAGCACGACGCGCAGCGCAAGGCCGTCAGTCCCATCGTGGCGCCGGCCAACCTGGCGCAGATGGAAGCCACCATCCGCCGCCGCACCGCCGCCGTGCTCGACGGCCTGCCGCGCGACGAACCCTTCAACTGGGTGCAGCGGGTGTCGATCGAATTGACCACCCAGATGCTGGCCACGCTGTTCGACTTTCCGTTCGAAGACCGGCACAAGCTGACGCGCTGGTCGGACGTGACCACCTCGATCCCGGGGCTGGACCATGTCGTCGAGTCGATGGAGGCGCGGTCGATCGAGCTGGGCGAGTGCCTGGCCTGTTTCACCCGGTTGTGGAACGAACGCGTCAACGCCGCGCCGCAGGGTGACCTGATTTCGATGCTGGCCCACGCGCCGGCCACGCGCCACATGTCGCCGCAAGAGTACCTGGGCAACCTGCTGCTGCTGATCGTGGGCGGCAACGACACCACCCGCAACTCGATGACCGGCGGTCTGCTGGCGCTGCAACAGCACCCCGAGCAACTGGCCAAGCTGCGCGCCAACCCCGCGCTGATCGACAGCGCTGTGCCCGAGATCATCCGCTGGCAGACGCCGCTGGCCCACATGCGCCGCACCGCGCTGGTCGACACCGAGCTGGGCGGCAAGCAGATCAAGCAGGGTGACAAGGTGGTGATGTGGTACTTGTCGGGCAACCGCGACGAGACGGCCATCGACCGCGCCGGTGAATTCATCGTCGACCGCGCCAGGCCGCGCCCGCACCTGAGCTTCGGCTTCGGCATCCACCGTTGCGTGGGCAACCGGCTGGCCGAGATGCAGCTGAAGATCCTGTGGGAAGAGCTGCTGCCGCGCTTTCCGGTGATCGAGGTGGTGGGCGAGCCGCAGCGCACGGTGTCGAACTTCGTGCGCGGTTTCACCCACCTGCCGGTGCGGCTGCCGCGCTGACGTCCGAGGCCACCGCCCGGCACCGGGTGGCCCTGCCGGTCCTCCTTTGCAGCAACCCGACGAGACCACGATGATCCTGCGCCGCCGCACCTTGCTGGCTGCCGCCGGCGCCTCGCTGTGGGCTGCTGCCTCGGGCGCGCGCGCCCAGGCATTGGAGAAGCCCGAACTCACGCTGTCCGTGGGCGGCAAGAACCTGCTGTACCACCTGCCGCTGACCATCGCCGAGCAGCTGGGCTACTTCAAGGCCGAAGGGCTGGCGCTGAAGATCGTCGACCTTGCCGGCGGCAGCCAGGCCCTGCGCGCGCTGCTGGGCGGCAGTGCCGACGTGGTCTCGGGCGCCTTCGAGCACACGGTCAACATGCAGGCCAAGGGCCAGTGGCTGCGCGCCGTCGTGTTGATGGGCCGCGCGCCGCAGATCGTGCTGGGCGTGAACCGCAAGACGATGCCCGATTTCAAGGCCGTGGCCGACCTGAAGGGCAGGAAGATCGGCGTCACCGCGCCGGGCAGCAGCACCCACGTGATGACCAACTTCGTGCTGGCCAAGGCGGGACTGAGGCCCGACCAGGTTCGCATCATCGGCGTGGGCACCGGCGCGGGCGCGGTGGCGGCGGTTCGTTCGGGCCAGATCGACGCGATGGCCAACCTCGATCCGGTGATCTCGCTGTTGACGCGCAGCAAGCACTTGTCGATCGTCAGCGACACCCGGATCGTCGCCGAGGCCGACAGGGTGTTCGGCGGCCCGATGCCCGCGGGCTGCCTGTACCTGCGGCAAGGCTTCATCGACCGGCACCCGCGCACCACGCAAGCGCTGGCCACGGCCATCGTGCGCGCCAACCAGTGGATCCAGCGGGCCGGCGCCGCCGACATCATCGAAGCCGTCCCCAAGGCCTACTGGCTGGGCGACCGGGCGGTCTACATCGATGCCCTCCTGGTCGCCCGGGGCGCGCTGTCGCCCGACGGCCTGTTCCCCGAGAAGGGTGCAGACACCGCGTTCCGTGCGCTGGCCAGCATCGACCCCGAGATCGCCAAGGCCAAGCTCGACCTGACGGCGGTCTGCACCAATGACTTTTCCCGCGTGGCACTGGCCAGGTACCCTGACAAATGAAGCCGCGGGCACGGTCGTCGCCGGACGTCTCCGGCACTTTCTCCAGCCACAACGACCGCGGCCAACCCGGTGTGGGGCCGGCCGCAGCCCTGCCCCCCGGCTACACCCGGCGCGCCGTGCAGGTGGTGTCGTACCAGCCCTGCATGCCCACCAGCGGCGACGGGTAGATCGGCAGGATGGCGTTGATGTTGTAGCCCGAGCCCAGCCCGTTGCCCGCGCCGGTCAGGCGCGACCACAGGCCCTGGCCGGCGCCCCACCACAGGTCCTCCGACAGGTCCTGGTCCTCGGCGATCACCGCGTCGTCGAAACCCGCAAAGTCGCTGCGCGGCCCACGTCGGCCATTGGCCGCCCGGCCGTGCTCGAAGTTGCCCAGGCTGTTCGACATCGCGATCACCTTGGGGTGGATGCCCTCGGTGACGTAGACCGGCACCACCGCCTTGCCGACCACGTCACCCGCCTTGCCGGTGACATGCTTGTACGCATGGGCGGCACCGCGCCAGGTGGTCAGCTCCACCAGGTCACCGGTCTTCAGGCCGCGCGCCGCAGCCGCTTGCGGGTGCATCCACAGCGGGTTGTGGTGCACGATCTCGCTGAGGTACTTCTGCGACGCCGTGCGGCCCTGGGTGTGCACGTTCCACTTGAAGGTGACCAGGTGCAGGTGATCGGGGCCCATGGCTTCGAGCGACGGCACCGGAAAGTACCCCGGCATGCCCGCGCCGTAGGGCTCGGGAAAGGCCAGCGACCTGGCGGCGTCGGCCACGTCCTGGCTGAAGACCTGGAAGCGGCGCGACGGCGTGGCAAAACCGCGCCGCGCCTTGCCGCCTTGCAGCAGGCCGACCGCAGTCTCCCGGCCATCGGCGGCCTTTTGCCAGACCAGCTTCGTGGCCTCGTCGACACGGCAGCCCTTCAGCTGCTCGGGCGTCAGCTCCCAGCCATAGAGCCCGTAGTACCTGGGCTTGCTCAAATCCTGCCAGACGCCGTGCTTCTTCATGTAGCCGAAACCGTCTTCGCCCACCCGCGCGGTCAGGCCGGCGCAGCGCTGGCGCATCCAGTCCTCGTGGTCCTTGAAGGCGAAGTACTTCGCCGTCTCGGGCGAGATGCGCTGGCCCAGCGCAATCATCACGTCGACGAAGCTGCGGCATTCACCCGGCGGCGCCGTCAGCGGCTGGCGCATCGTCACGTAGTCGCGCAATTCCATGTTGTTGCGGGTGTCGAAGCCCCAGCGCTCCAGGTAGGTGGCATCGGGCAGGATCAGGTCGGCGTAATGCGCGGTCTCGCTGTAGACGATGTCGGAGCAGACATGGAACGGAATCAGTTTCTCGTCCTTCAGCACGTCGACGGCCAGGCTGCGGCCTTCGGGCCAGGTCTGCGGTGCGGCCAGGGTGTAGCTGATGTAGACCTGCAGCTTGCCGCGGCCTTGTTTCAGGTGGTCGTAGACGATCTGGCCGACCTTCATGCGCTGCCACTTGTTGGCCAGCGGCCATTCGGGAGGGTTCTCGATCGCGCTCTTGGCGGTGGGCGCGGGCGGGCGCGGCAGCGGCTGCGGAAACACCCGCGGCGGCACCCGCGTCGGCTCTTCGCCGTAGCAGTAACCGCCGGGCTGGCCGATGCTGCCGACGATGGCGTTGAGCAGGATCACCGCGCGGTCGTTGTTGAAGCCGTTGTAGTGCGCCGACGAGCCGCGGTTGGTGAAGGCCACGCAGGCCGGCCGCACCGCCGCAAATTCAAGCGCCATGCGGGTGATGTCGGCCGCCGGAATGCCCGACAGTTTTTCGCCCCACTCGGGCGTGTACGGTTTCAGCCAGGCCTGCAGCTCGTCGGCGCGCACGTTGCACCAGTCGTCCAGGAACGCCCGGTCGGCCCCGCCGGCTTCCATGATGGCGTGGCCCATCGCCAGCGCGATGGCGCCTTCGCTGCCGGGGTTGGGCGCCCACCACTCGTCGCTGCGGCCAGCGGTGTTGGACAGCCGCACGTCGAAGGTGACCAGCTTGGCGCCGTTGTCGAAGCGGCCCTTGATGACCCGTTTGGCGACGTGGATGGCGCCCTGGTGCGCCTCGTAGAAGTTGGCGCCGAAGTTCAGGATGTACTTGGTGTGCTCGGCGTCGGGCGTCTCCCAGTCGGTGTCACCCAGGCTGACGTAGTTGGCCGCGCGCTTGTTGCTGGAGCAGAGCGCCCGGTGGTTGAACAGCGACGGCGTGCCGATGGCGTTCAGGAAGCGCGTCATCTCCTCGCCAATGCGCGAACGGCCGATGTGGATGGCGGTTTCTTCCGGATGGCCTTCGTCGATGGTCTTGCGGATGCGGCCAGCCACGCGGTCCAGCGCCTCGTCCCAGCCGATGCGCCGCCACTGGCCGCTGCCGCGCGGGCCCACCCGCTCCAGCGGGTAGAGCAGGCGGTCGGCGTAGGTGTTGATCTCGGGGCCGCTCTGGCCCTTGGCGCACAGGCTCTTGCCGTTGTTCGGGTCTTCGGGGTTGCCGCCCACCTTGACCAGCTGGCCGTCGATCACGTAGCCCTGGATGCCGCAGACGGTGCTGCAGTTCAGGCACACGCTCTTGACGATGGTGGCGCGGCTGTAGTCGTTTTTCAGGCGGCCGTTGCCGTTGGCGCGGCGCCTGGCCTTGCGCTGGCCGACCAGCTTGCGGGTGGAGGCGGCGTTGGCTTCAGCCGGAGCCAGCGCGATGGTCTGGCCCAATGCCAGCGTGGACAAGGCGCCCAGGCCGCCCTTCAGCAGGCCGCGGCGCGATGCCTTGACAGCGGGCGCCTTCATGTCGCCCCCCCGGTGCGGGCGGGCTTCATCCACACCACGCGCTGGTCACGCGGAAACTGGGCCTGCCTGGCCGTCCAGGTCTCGATCTCGTAGGAATAGGGGTCGTGCACATGGCCCTTGGGCACCTTGGCCTCCATCGGCTGATGGTGGCCGCGGTAGCTCACGCGGGGCTGGGTGCCTTCTTCGGGCTTGAGCACCTTCAACTCGGCGCCCTTGGCCGCGGCAAAGCGCGAATAGGGCGAGGCCGGGTCGTTGGCGTCGCCGAAGTGGAAGACGTCGCCGGGGCAGGTTTCGACACAGGCGGGCTCCATGCCGGCGTCGAGCCGGTGGCTGCAGAAGTCGCACTTGTCGGCAATGTCGTTGTCGTCGCAACCGATCGCGCCGTAGGGGCAGGCGGTCTCGCAGGCGCCCAGGTGCTCGCAGCGGTCGGGGTCGACCCGCACGATGCCGTCGGCGCCTTTAACGATGGCGACGCGGTCACAGGCCTTGAGGCAGGGGGTGTCTTCGCACTGCATGCACAGCGTGGGCAGGAAGTGGCGCTTGACCTTCGGAAACTGGCCTTCGTCGAGGTAGTACACCTTGGTGCGAAAGCGCCCCAGCGGCACGCTGTTCTCGACCTTGCAGGCCACGCTGCAGGCATGGCAGCCGATGCAGCGTTCGATGTCCAGCGCCATGCGCCAGTTGGCGCTCAGGCCGGTCTTCGGGTTGGGGCGGGTCTCAACGACGGCCATGACGCGTGCTCCCACTGGGTTGGCTGCGGGCAACGGTCATGAAACCGACGACGACGCGTCGGGTGCGGGAGGGTGATGGGATCAACATGGGACGCTCCAGTGGGCCGGACATCGGCCAAATCACTGTAGCGCTCGAGGGTGACCCGCGTGTGGCGCGGGATTTGCCCGCGCAGGCGGCGGGTCATGCGGCCCGACGGCCGGCCGACCGCCGGGTCGCTGTGCGTGCGCACGCACCGACTGCGGCGCCGAAGTCGGCCGGGAAGAAGAAGCCAGAGTGCGGCGAATCGAGCACCACCGGGCGCAGCGCGGCGGTCAGTTTGTGGACCAGGTCGGTGGCATCGGGCATTCACATCGACCCCCGGCGCAGGATCGTCACCAAGATGGGGCGGACCCCCATTGGCGCCGGCCCGGTTATCGCTAGTATGCGGTCACCCCGCCGACCCCAGGCGCACGCTTGTTCATCCGTCCGGAGCCTCATCCCATGCAAGAAGAAACCCGACTGCGCGCCCTGATCGAAGACGTGCGCACCGGCACCCTGCCGCGCCGCGGCTTCATCCAGCAGTTGGTGGCGGTGGGCCTGACGGCGCCGATGGCCTCGATGCTGCTGATGCACGCCGGCGTGGCCCAGGCCCAGCCGGCGCCTGTCTACAAACCCACCAAGCGGGGTGGCGGCGGCGCGCTGAAGGTGTTGTGGTGGCAGGGCTCGACATTGCTGCAGCCGCACTTTGCGGCCGGCACCAAGGACCAGGAAGGCTCGCGCATTTTCTACGAGCCGCTGGCCAGCTGGGACAACGACGGCAATCTGGTGCCCATCCTGGCCGCCGAGGTGCCCACCCGCGACAACGGCGGTCTGTCGGCCGACGGCAAGTCGGTGACCTGGAAGTTGAAGAAGGGCGTCACCTTCCACGACGGCCAGCCGTTCACCGCCGACGACTGCGTCTTCACCTGGGAGTTCGCCCGCGACCCGGCCACCGCCGCGGTGACCAGCGGCGTCTACAAGGACGTGCAGGTGACCAAGGTCGATGCGCACACCGTGCGCGTCACCTTCGCCAAGCCGACGCCGTTCTGGGCCACGGCCTTCGTTGCGGCCGAGGGCATGATCCTGCCCAAGCACTTGTTCGCCGCCTACAGCGGTGCCAAGTCGCGCGAGGCGCCCAACAACCTCAAGCCGGTGGGCACCGGGCCGTACAAGTTCGTCGACTTCAAGCCGGGCGACATGGTGCGCGGCGAGCTGAACCCCAACTACCACCTGGCCAACCGGCCCTTCTTCGACAGCATCGAGATGAAGGGCGGCGGCGACGCGGTGTCGGCCGCGCGCGCGGTGCTGCAGACCGGCGAGTTCGACTACGCCTGGAACCTGCAGGTCGAGGACGAAGTGCTCAAGCGCATGGAAGCCGGCGGCAAGGGCCGCGCCCACATCGTCTCCAGCGGCGACATCGAGTTCCTGCAGCTCAACCCGACCGATCCCTGGACCGAGGTTGATGGCGAGCGCTCCAGCATCAAGACCAAGCACTTCGCCTTCGGCGAGCCGGCCGTGCGCGAGGCGATGACGATGCTGGTCGACCGCAAGGGCATACAAGAATTCATCTACGGCCGCACCGGCGTGGCCACCAGCAACTTCTTGAACAACCCGGCCAAGTTCCGCTCGCCCAACACCAAGTTCGAATTCAACATCGACAAGGCCAGTGCGGTGCTCGAAGCCGCCGGCTGGAAGAAGGCCAGCGACGGCATCCGCGAAAAAGGCGGCAAGAAGCTGAAGTTCGTCTTCCAGACGTCCGTCAACGGCCTGCGCCAGAAGGAGCAGGCTGTGATCAAGCAGGCCTGCCAGAAAGCCGGTATCGACCTGGAGCTGAAGTCGATCACCGGCGCGGTGTTCTTCTCGTCGGACGTCGCCAACCCCGACACCTACGGCAAGTTCTATTGCGACATCCAGATGTACACCACCACCATGACGCAGCCCGACCCCGAGCGCTTCATGGACCAGTACACCAGCAAGGAAGTGTCGAGCAAGGCCAACAAATGGCAGGGCCGCAACATCGTGCGCATGCGCAACGACGAGTACGACAAGACCTTCGCCGCGGCCGAGACCGAGCTCGATCCGGTCAAGCGCGCCGCGCTGTTCATCAAGATGAACGACCTGGTGGTGGCCGAGAACTTCGTCATCCCGCTGATCAGTCGGCCGCGGGTGCGCGGCGCCAACCTGAAGCTGGTGACCGGCCTGTCGGGCTGGGACCTCGACTTTTCGGGCCTGCAGAACTGGTACCGCGAAGCTTGATGGCCCGGGGCGCATCGCGCGCTCTGCGGCTTCGCCTCGTCCTTGGCCCGTTCCTGCCCCTTCCCCTGTCCTTTCTCCTGTCCTTTTCCCGATAAAGAGCCGTGGGCCCTTACATCCTTCGGCGCCTGTTGATCGCCCTGCCCAGCCTGCTGGGCATCAGCGTGGTGCTGTTCACCGTGCTGGCGCTGGCGCCGGGTGACCCGTTCGAAGAACTGGCCACCAACCCCAATGTGCCGGCCGAGGTGCGGCAGATGCTGCGCGTCAAGTTCGGCCTCGACGACCCGATCTGGCAGCGCTACTTCCGCTGGCTGTTCGCGATGCTGCAAGGCGACTGGGGCTTCTCGTTCATCAGCCGGGTCGATGTCGACACGCTGATCTGGCAGCGCGTGCCGGTGACGCTGGCGGTGATCGGCGCGTCGCAGCTGCTGGCGCTGATGGTGGCGCTGCCGGTGGGCATCTATTCGGCCACCCGGCCGTATTCGGTGTTCGACCAGATCGCCAACACGCTGGCCTTCATCGGATTTTCGCTGCCGACGTTCTTCACCGGCATCCTGCTGATCCTGGTGTTCTCGATCAAGCTCGACTGGCTGCCCTTCGTCTACCGAGCCGACATCGCCGCCACCGGTTGGCAGTGGTGGTGGGAGCACATCCGCCAATCCATCATGCCGGTGGTGGTGCTCGGCCTGTTCCAGGGCGCCAGCTGGACGCGTTATGTGCGATCGGCCGTGCTCGACGTGATCCGGCTCGACTACGTGACCACCGCGCGCAGCAAAGGCCTGGGCGAGCGCGTGGTGGTGATGAAGCATGTGGTGCGCAACGCGCTGATCCCGGTGGTCACGCTGGTGGCGCTGCAGATGCCGGCGGTGTTCGGCGGCGCCATCGTCACCGAGCAGATCTTCCGCATCCCCGGCATCGGCAGCCTGCTGATCGACGCCATCCTGCGCAACGACACACCGGTGATCATGGCGGTGACCTTCGTCTTTTCCTGCCTCGTGATCTTCTTCAACCTGATGGCCGACTTGCTCTATGGCTGGCTCGATCCCCGCATCAGCTACCGCTGACCTCAGCGCCCGCCGGCCGGTGGTGTCGCCCGCCACCGAGGCGTGGCGGCGCTTCCGTCGCCACAAGATGGCGGTGCTGAGCCTGGTCGTGCTGGCATTGATGGTGTTGCTGGTGGTGTTCGGCCCGCTGTTCTGGCGGGTGCCGATCAACGACATCGACTTCACCGCCCGCCTGGCCGGCCCCTCGCTCAAGCACCCGCTGGGCACCGACGACCTGGGGCAGGACCTGCTGGCCCGCATCCTGTACGGCGGGCGCATCTCGCTGGCGGTGGGACTGGCGGCGATGACGATGGCGATCTTCGTCGGCGTGCTGGTCGGTGCGGTGGCCGGCATCTCGCGCGGCGCGGTCGACACCGCGCTGATGTGGCTGACCGACCTGTTCCTGTCGCTGCCGCAACTGCCGCTGCTGCTGCTGGTGATTTACCTGTTCCGCGATTCGCTGAAAGCCGTCTTCGGCCCCGAGGTGGGCGTGTTCATCCTGATCGTGCTGGTGATCGGGGGCTTCCGCTGGATGCCGGTGGCGCGGCTGGTGCGGGCGCAGTTCTTCAGCCTGCGCGAGAAAGAATTCGTCGAGGCCGCGCGCGCGCTGGGTGCCACCACGACGCGCCAGGTCTGGCGCCACATCCTGCCCAACGCGCTGGGCCCGGTGATCGTGGCCGGCACCATCGACGTGGCGGCGGCGATCATCGCCGAATCGACCCTCAGCTTCCTCGGCCTGGGCTTCCCGCCCGACATCCCCACCTGGGGCCGCATCCTGTTCGACAGCAAGGACTACCTCGACATCGCGCCGCACTGGGCGATGTTCCCCGGCATGGCGATCTTCCTCACCGTGCTGACGATCAACTTCGTCGGTGACGGGCTGCGGGATGCGCTCGATCCGCGCCGGGTTTTATAAGCTCACGATGCCACTGCTCGACATCCGGGGCCTGAAAACCCACTTCAAGACCGACGACGGCTGGCTGCATGCGGTCGACGGTGTCGACATCGCGATCGACGCCGGCGAGACGGTGTGCGTGGTCGGTGAATCGGGCTGCGGCAAGAGCGTCACCGCCAAGACGGTGCTGAAGCTGATCGACATGCCGCCTGGCAGAATAGTCGCCGGACAGGTGTTGTGGAAGGGCCGTGATCTGGTGCCGTTGGGCAATGACGAGATGCGCAAGATCCGGGCGAAGGAGATCGCCATCGTCTTCCAGGAGCCGATGACCTCGCTGAACCCGGTGTTCACGGTCGGCGAGCAGATCGCCGAGTCGATCCGCCTGCACGAGGGCCTGAACCGCCGCGAGGCGATGGACCGCGCGGTCGAGATGCTCAGGCTGGTCAACATCCCCACGCCCGAGCGGCGGGTCAAGGACTACCCGCACCAGTTTTCCGGCGGCATGCGCCAGCGGGTGATGATCGCCATCGCATTGGCCTGCAACCCGCAACTGTTGATCGCCGACGAGCCGACCACCGCGCTCGACGTGACCATCCAGGCCCAGATCCTCGACCTGATGCTCGAGCTGAAAGAACGTCTCGGCATGGCCATCCTGCTGATCACCCACGCGATGGGCGTGGTCGCCGAAACGGCGCAGCGCGTGGTGGTGATGTACGCCGGCAAGGTGGTCGAGGAAGCCACGGTCGAAGACCTGTTCGCCCACCCGCGCCACCCTTACACGCAGGGCCTGATCCGCTCGATTCCGCGGATTGACACCGCCGCCACCCACAAGGTGCGGCTCGAAGCCATCGCCGGCACCGTGCCCAAGTTGATAGCCCCCGCCGAAGGCTGCCGCTTCGCCGCCCGCTGCCGCCACGCCACCCCCGCCTGCACGGCGGCGACGCCGCCGCTGCGCGAGGCGGCGCCGGGGCACCGGGTGGCTTGCATCTACGACCTGGCCATCGCATGACCGAGTTATTGAAGGTCGAGAACCTCGTCAAGCATTTCCCGATCCAGGGCGGGCTGCTGGGCCGCACGGTCGACAAGGTGCACGCGGTCGACGGCGTGAGCTTCACGCTGGATGCCGGCGAGACACTGGGCGTGGTGGGTGAATCGGGCTGCGGCAAGAGCACCACCGGGCGCTGCATCCTGCGCCTGATCGAGCCGACCTCGGGCACCGTCACGTTCGAGGGCAAGGACGTCACGGCGATGGACAAACCTGCCTTGCGCGCGATGGCGCGCGACATGCAGATCATCTTCCAGGACCCGTACGCATCGCTGAACCCGCGCATGACGGTGGGCGCGATCATCGGTGAGGCGCTCACCATCCACAAGCTGGCGGCCAGCGCCCGCGCCTACGACGACCGCATCGTCGACCTGCTCGAAACCGTGGGCCTGGCGGCCGACCACATGCGGCGTTTTCCGCATGAGTTCTCCGGCGGCCAGCGCCAGCGCATCGGCATCGCGCGGGCGCTGGCGGTGTCGCCGAAGCTGATCGTCTGCGACGAGGCGGTGAGCGCGCTGGACGTGTCGATCCAGGCCCAGGTGATCAACCTGCTGGAAGACCTGCAGCAGCAGTTCGGCCTGACCTACCTGTTCATCGCCCACGACCTCAGCGTGGTCGAGCACATCAGCAACCGGGTGGCGGTGATGTACCTGGGCCGCATCATCGAGATCGCACCGTCCAAGGACCTCTACACCCAGCCCCGCCACCCCTACACCGAGGCGCTGCTGTCCGCGGTGCCCATCCCCGACCCGTTGGTCAGGCGCGCCCGCATCCGCCTGCAGGGCGACGTGCCCAGCCCCATCCGGCCACCACCGGGCTGCCACTTCCACACCCGTTGCCCGATCGCGCAGAAGGGGCTGTGCGATGTGCAGTCACCGGTGCTCAAGCAGGCGGGTGCGGGGCATTGGGTGGCCTGCCACCTGCGCAGCTGATGCCGGCGCTGCCGCATCGACCCGAACGGCGGACCACCGATCAGGCCAGTGCGGGGCCCAGGTCGCCGGCCGCTGTCTCGGGCAGCAAACGCCGCAGTTCCTGCTTGACCACGCCATAGCACTCGCAGGCACAGGCCTGCAACCCGGCCGGGTCGAGCACGGTGATGTGGCCACGTCGGTAGCGGATGTAGCCCCCGCTCTGCAGCCCGCCGGCGGCCTGCGTGATGCTCTCGCGGCGCACGCCCAGCAGGTTGGCCACCAGCTCCTGCGTCATCACCAGTTCGCCCGGCGGTGAGCGGTCGACGGTCGCAAGCAGCCAGCGGCTGAGCTGCTGCTCGATCGAGTGGTGGCGGTAGCAGGCCGCTGTCTGGGTGATCTGCGTGATCATCGCCTGGGTGTAGCGCAGCAGCAGGCGCCGCACCGGGCCTTCGGTGTCGAAGATGCGCATCAGCGCGCCGCGCTCCAGCCGGTAGCCATGGCCGCTCGACTGCACCACGGCCGAACTGGACGTGGTGTCGCCGCCCAGGAACAGTGGGATGCCGACCATGCCTTCGCGGCCGACGCCGGCGGTTTCTGCAGAAGCGCCGGTGATCGTGGTGTAGTGCAGAGAGACCACGGCCGTGGTCGGAAAGTAGGCGTGGCGCAGTTGCAGGCCCGGCTCGTAGAGCACCTGGCCCAATTTCATCGGCACGCGTTCCAGCAGGCCGGCCAGTTGATCGAAGTTCGCCTGCGGCAGCACGCCGATCAGGTGGTTGTGGCGGGGGGTGTCGGCGCCGGACAGACCAGCGACGGGGGGGCTCGGCAGGACCATGCGGTGCCTAGCGACCGGCCGTCACTTCGACGCCGATGCCGCGGTAGCCCAGGAAGCGGCAGGCCTGGTCGAACATCGGTTGGCCGCTGACCCGAAACTGTTGCCGCGTCCCGTCGGGCCGCTGGCGGTGGAACAAAAAGTCGATGAAGGGCCGTCGTGCCTCGATGTTGGCATGCAGGATCTGACGCTCTGCCAGATCCCAGCCCTCGTCGTCGGGCGGGGCCGCGGCCGGCAGCAGCGTGTCGACCTGCAGGCCCAGCATCTCGGCGACCGGCCCGGACACCTTGGTGAACGCGCCGCTCTCGTCCTGCTCCCAGTACCAGTCGCTGGCCAGTTCGGCCAGGCTGCGGTAACGGGCCTCGCTCTCGCGCAGTTCGGCGGTGCGTTCGCGCACCACTTGCTCGAGCTCCTGGTTCTGCTTTTCGAGCCAGCGGTACAGCAAGCGCACTTCCAGCATGTTGTAGATGCGCGTCTTGACCTCGACCAGGTCGAAGGGCTTGCTGATGAAGTCTTTGGCGCCGGCCTGCAGCGCCCGCAGCTTGTGGCCGGGCTGGGCGGTCAGCACGATCACCGGCAGGTAGCCCTGCATGTCGTTGGTCTTCAGCGCCTCCATCACCGCAAAGCCGTCCATCGCCGGCATTTGCAGGTCGAGCAGGATCAGGTCGTAGCCATGCAGGCGGTGCAGCGCGCAGACGGTGGTCGGCTGCATCGTCGACGACACCTCGGTGTAGCCGGCTTCGGTCAGCAGGCGGGTCAACAGCTGCACGTTGGCGGGCTGGTCGTCGACAATCAGGATGCTGGCGCCCAGGATGGCTTGTGCGATGTTCATGGGCCGGTGGCCTCCAGGGTGTGCGGCGAAGGGGAGGTCGGCTGTGCCGCCGCCAGGGCCAGGTCGAGCGTGGCCATGAACTCGTCGATCTTGATCGGCTTGGTGAGGTAGCGGAAGAAGCCGGCCTGCAGGCCCTTCTCGATGTCGTGCGGCATCGCATTGGCGCTCAGCGCGATCACCGGGATGTGCGCCGTGGCCGGATCGCCCGCCAGGAGCTTCAGCGCCGACAGGCCGCTGATGCCGGGCAGGTTGATGTCCATCAGGATCACCTCGGGCGTCGCAGTCTGGGCCAGTTCGACGCCGCTGCGGCCGTCCTTGGCGCTGAGCAGCCGCAGGTCAGGCCGGCGTTCCAGCAGGCGGGCCACCAGCATCAGGTTGGCGGGGTTGTCCTCGACACACAGCACGCTGCGCTGGGGTGTGCCCAACGCCACGCCAGCCGCCTCGATGGCCGGCAGCGGCGCGATGTCGTCCCGCGGCTCGAGCCCGACGGCGGCGACCAGGTCGACCCAGAACAGGCTGCCCATGCCGACCGTGCTGTCGACCCCGATCGCGCCGCCCATCAGCTCGACCAGGTGCTTGCAGACCACCAGGCCGATGCCGGTGCCCTCCTCGACGCCGCCCTCCTGGCCCAGTCGGTTGAAGGGCTGGAACAGCTGAGCCAGCTGGTCGGGCGTCAGGCCCTCGCCCTGGTCCCGGAAGCTGACCCGGACGCGGTCGCCCGGCACCGCCCGGCAACGCACCTCGACCATGCCACCCACCCGGTTGTACTTGATCGCGTTGGACAGCAGGTTGACGAACAGCTGCTTGACCCGGGTGCGATCGGCGCGCACGAACAGCGGGTGATCGGGCGCCAGGAACTCGACCTGGATGTCACTCTTGCGCGCCTGCGGCTCGATCATCGCCCGGCAATCGGCCAGCACCTCGGCCAGCGCCATCGGTTCGGGCGACATCGACAGCTTGCCCGACTCGATCAGCGACAGGTCGAGGATCTCGTTGATCAGCTCCAGCAAATACCAGCCCGCATGCAGGATCTGGTCGATGCTGTCCTTCTGCGCCGGCGTGGGCGGTGGCGCGCCCGAATCGACCAACTGCGCAAAACCCAGGATCGCGTTCAGCGGCGAGCGCAGTTCGTGGCTCATGCTGGACAGGAAATCCGACTTCGCCTGGTTGGCGCGTTCGGCAGTGACCTTGGCGGCTTGCAACTCGACGTTGGTTTCCAGCAGGGCCTGGTCCAAGCGATTTCGCTCGGTGACGTCGCGGGCCGCTGCGAACACGCCCAGCACGCTGCCCTGCACGTCCTTGTAGACGGTGGCGTTGTACAGCACGTCGGTGAGGTGACCGTCTTCATGCCGGATGGTCAGCGGGTAGTCGGTGACGAACCCCTCGGCGAAGACCTGCTGGTAGCCCTCGCGGGCCTTGTCGGGCTCGGTGAAGTAGTCGGAGAAGTCGGTGCCGATGAGCTTCTCGCGCGACACCCCGGTGACCTTGATCGAGCCCGCGTTGATGTCGGTGATCTTGCCTTCGGGGCTGATCGTGACCAAGGGGTCCGGGCTGGCCTCGATCAGGCTGCGGGCGTACTGCGACGCGGTGCGCAGCCGGTCGTCGGCCTGCTTTCGGGCGGTGTTGTCGCTGCCGATCAGCAGGTAGCCGATGATCGTGTCGTCGGCGTCGCGCAACGCCGTGACCGACACCACCGCAGGCAGGCGGCTGCCGTCCTTGCGCAGGTAGGTCAGCTCGTAGATGTCCTCGATCCCGCGCGAGGCCTTGAACACCAGGGCCTCGAAGCCCGGCGCGATGGTGGTGCCGAACTCGACACTCAGCGCCAGGGCCCGCAGCACCACCTCGTGCGGGTCGGACAGATCGGCTGGCGTGATGCGGTTCATCACATCGTCAGCGGCATATCCCAACATGCGCTCGGCGCCGACGTTGAAGAGCTGGATCACGCCCTTGTCGTCGGTGGCGATGCTGGAGAAACTGGCGCTGTTGAGAATGGCGTTCTGCAGCGCCCCTGTTTTCAGCAGGTCGGGCGGGCCACTCACGTCATGGCCCCAGCCGCTTCCGGCCTGGCGGACGGGGGCTGGCAGGCGGCTGGGCGGGTCTGATCAGGGGTCATCGGGGCAGTTTTCGGGTCAACGCCTGCGGCCGCAGGGTTGCGGTGGGGCGCCGGCAGGCCCTGGGTGAAGTAGCCAACGATAACCGCTTAAAGATGATGCGGCCACGGCTGATTGCCCGCCTGTGCGGTGCCGAACACACGGAGTTGCCGTCGGGCGCGAGCCGCCCGGGCGCCGGCGCGGCGCGGCAAAATCCGGGGCTGCAACCGGTGCCGCTGCGTGGGCGGCCCCCCCTACCGAGACCGCCATGGCCAAAGACTTCAACGTGATGGAAGACAGCAACCGCAGCGCCAACCCCAGCGTGCACGCGGTCTCCGACCCGGCGCGCCGGGTCTGGCTGTGGGGCGGGCTGGGCAGCGCGCTGGCCGCCGCGTTGGCGCCGATGGCTGCCAGCCTGTCGGGCTGCGCGGGGGCCCCGCTGTCGCCACTGGCCGGCGCTGCGGCGTCACCGGCGCCAGCGGCCTCGGTGGGTGCCGGCAGCGGCCGCGCGAAGCTGGGCTTCCAGGCCCTGGCCGTATCGACCGCCGATGCGATCCAGGTGCCCGAGGGCTACACCGCCGAGGTCATCGCCGCCTGGGGCGAGCCGGTGGGCATCGCCGGCGCGATGCCGGCCTTCTTGCCCGACGCCAGCAACAGCGCCGCCGACCAGGCGCTGCAGTTGGGCATGCACCACGACGGCATCCACTTCTATCCGCTGGACGCGGGTGACGGCGCCGGCCCGGGGGTCGGGCAGGGCGCCGGCCTGGGCGTCGGCCAGGGCGACAAGGGCAGCCGCCGCGGCCTGCTGGTGATGAACCACGAGTACGTCGACGACGGCCTGCTGCACAAGGACGGGCTGGCCGAGTGGTCGCTGGAGAAGGTGCGCAAATCGCAGGCCGCGCATGGCGTGTCGGTGGTCGAGGTGGCGCTGCAGGGCGGGCGCTGGCAGCTGGTGCGGCCGTCGCGCTACGCCCGGCGTTTCACCGCCAGCACGCCGTTCGCCATCGGCGGCCCGGCGGCCGGCCACCCGCTGATGTGCACCGCCGCCGACCCTGCGGGCCGCCGCGTGCTGGGCACCATCAACAACTGCGCCAGCGGCATGACGCCCTGGGGCACCTACCTGTCGGGCGAGGAAAACTGGGCCGGCTACTTCAACGGCCCCGAGCAGCCCGATGCCGACCAGCATCGCTGGGGCCTGCGCCCCGACCGCTGGTACCGCTGGAGCGGCCACGACGTGCGCTTTGACGCCACGAAACACCCGAACGAGTTCCACCGCTTCGGCTGGGTGGTCGAGATCGACCCGATGGACCCGACCAGCGCGCCGGTCAAGCGCACCGCGCTGGGCCGCGCCGCCCATGAAGGCGCCTGGGTTGCGACCACCCGCGACGGCCGGGCGGTGGTCTATTCGGGCGAGGACGCGCGCTTCGAGTACCTCTACAAGTTCGTCAGCCGCGACCGCATCGCGCCGGCCGGCCCTGGTCTGACCGCCGCCCAGGCCAACCGCACCCTGCTGGACCACGGCACGCTGTACGTCGCCCGCTTCGACGCCGATGGCACCGGCCGCTGGCTGGCGCTGGTGCACGGCCGGGGCCCGCTGACCGCGGCCAACGGCTTTGCCGATCAAGGCGCGGTGGTGATCAAGGCCCGTCAGGCCAGCGACCGGCTAGGCGCCACCAAGATGGACCGGCCCGAGTGGCTGGCGATCGACCCCCAGACCCGCGAGGTGTTCTGCACCCTGACCAACAACAGCGCGCGCGGCAAGCCCGGCCAGCCCGGTGTGGACGCGGCCAACCCGCGCGCCGACAACGTGATGGGACAGATCATCCGCTGGATCGATGGCGACCACCGCAGCGGCGACTTCGACAGCACGACGATGACCTGGAACCACCTGCTGCTGGCCGGCGACCCGGCCAATGCCCGGCCCGACGCGCAGGGCAACGTCAACGGCGACGCCTTCGCCTGCCCCGACGGCCTGGCTTTCGACGCGCGCGGCGTGCTGTGGATCCAGACCGACATGTCGACCTCGGCGATAGGCAAGGGCGAGCTGGCCCGCCTGGGCAACAACCAGATGCTGGCCTGCGACACCGCCACCGGCGAGGTGCGGCGCTTTCTCACCGGGCCGGTGGGCTGCGAGGTGACCGGTGCTGCCTTCACGCCCGACGGCCGCACGCTGTTCATCAACATCCAGCACCCCGGCGAATCACCCAGCGAGCGCAGCGACCCCGCCGCGCCCACCCGCTTCTCGACCTGGCCCGACGGCCCCGGCGCCGGCCGGCCGCGGTCGGCCACGGTGGTCATCCGCAAGCGTGACGGCGGGCTCATCGGTACCTGACTCACCCCTTAAACCCCGCCCCTGATGCGCATCACCGACCTCACCAACCGCCTGCAGGCCCTGGGCGCCAAGCCGGTGCACCTGCAGCGCGTGCTGCGCCAATGGACCCACGCGCTGCCGCACGACCAGGGCCGGCGCAACCCCGAGCACTGGCTGCCGCAGGCCGTGCGCGACGCGCTGCCGGCCATCGCCACCGAGCTGGCCGGCCTGGTCACGCTGCGCAGCGAACACCCGGGCGAAGACGGCTCGGCGCGGCTGCTGCTGGCGCTGGCCGACGGCCAGGCGGTCGAAGCGGTGCTGCTGGCGCCGGGCCGCATCCCGGGTCTGTGTGTGTCCAGCCAGGTCGGTTGCGCGGTCGGCTGCCAGTTCTGCATGACCGGGCGTGATGGCCTGCTGCGCCAGCTGGGCAGCGCCGAGATCGTCGCCCAGGTGGCGCTGGCACGCGCGATGCGGCCGGTCAAGAAGGTGGTCTTCATGGGCATGGGCGAGCCGGCGCACAACCTCGACAACGTGATGGAGGCGATCGAGCTGCTGGGCACGGTGGGCCAGATCGGCCACAAGAACCTGGTGTTCTCGACCGTCGGCGACCCGCGCGCCTTCGAGCGGCTGATGCACCCCGGCGCGGCGGTGGTGCGGCCGGCGCTGGCGCTGTCGCTGCACACCAGCGATGCGGCGTTGCGCGAGCGCCTGCTGCCCCGTGCGCCGCGGCTGACGCCCGACGAGCTGGTCGACCATGCCGAGGCCTACGCCCGCGCCACCGGTTACCCGGTGCAGTACCAGTGGACGCTGCTGGCCGGCATCAACGACGGCGATGCCGAGCTGGACGGCATCGTGCGGCTGCTGGCCGGCAAGTTCGGCGTGCTCAACCTGATCCCCTACAACACGGTGGACGGGCTCGACTTCCAGCGCCCGAGCTGGGAGCGCGCCGCCGAGATCGCCCGATCGCTGCACCGCCGCGGCGTGCTGACCAAGCTGCGCCATTCCGCCGGGCAGGACGTGGAGGGTGGCTGCGGGCAACTGCGGGCGCGGGCGGCCATCTCGGCCCATGCAGCCGCGGCCGGCGTGGCGGTGGCTCTGCCCCGCCCTGGCCAGCGCGCTGCGCCTCAGGGGGTTTGAGGCGGTTGCGCCGATCGGGCGCCGCGTTGACAGGCTGGCCCCACGCGGCCCGGCATCGCAACGGCAAGGCCGAGGCCGCGGGGCCGTGCAGAGCTTGTCACGCGAGCACACGCCGCAGGCCTGTGCACGCGCCGCGTCGGCTGCCGCGCCTCGCGCGCCAAGCCCCGCCCGACCCCACGACCCCGACCTTGTGGATGCACCGGTTGTCTGCGGAGGACTTGACTCGGACCGCATCGTTTGCGGGCGCGCCGGGTGGCGAATCGCCCGCCTTTGCCTGCGGGCACCCAACCTGTTGCCTGCAAGGCCGCGGTTGCGGGGTCGGGCAGGGCTTCGCACGCGAGGCGCGGGGAAAATACGCGGGGACACTCCATACCTTCGGCGTGTGCTCGCGTGACAAGTCCTGAACCGCCCCGCGGCCTCGGTCTTGCCGCAACGGTGTCGGCATGCCGGGGTTTCCCAGCGTCGCAGCGCCCCGTCGCCGCTGACCCGTCCTCCGGAGACAGGATGGTGCGCGCCGCTGCTTCGCGAACGCCGGGCACCACCCGGCGCAACCAACCGCTCAAGCACTTGTTGCTTGGCCACTTTGCTTGGCCCCCATGGGGGCGGGCTGCGCGCTCAGATGCAGCGCCCGCCGTCGATCTCCATGCACACGCCGGTGACCATGCTGGCCTCGTCGCTGCACAGGTAGCAGGCGGCATTGCCCAGGTCTTCGGGCAGGCTGAAACGGCCGATCGGGATCGTCGACAGGAACTTCGCCCGCATCTCGGGCGTGTCCTCGCCCATGAAGCTCTTGAGCAGCGGCGTCTCGCCGGCCACCGGGTTCAGCGCCACCACGCGGATGCCGAACGGCGCCAGCTCGACCGCGTTGGCCCGGGTGGCGGTGATCACCCAGCCCTTGCTGGCGTTGTACCAACCCAGGCGGGGCCGCGGGCTGACGCCAGCGGTGCTGGCGACATTGAGCACCACGCCGCGGATGCCGTGCAGCCCCGGCGGGTTGGCCTTCATGCGCGGCACCACGTCGCGCATCGCCAGGTAGATCGCTTTCATGTTGACGGCCACCACGCGGTCGAAGTCTTCTTCCGACACGTCTTCCAGCGGCTGCGGCAGGTGGGTGACACCGGCGTTGTTGACCAGGATGTCGAGGCGGCCGAAGTGCTGCTCGGCGGCTTCCATCATCAGCCGCACGTCGGCCTTGTCGGCCACGTCCACCTTCAGCGCACGGGTGGCCGGGCCCAATGCGGCAGCCACGTCCAGCGCCTTGGCGAAATCGAGGTCGGCGATCAGCACCTGCGCGCCCTCATGGACGAACTTGCGCGCGATGCCCTCGCCAAAGCCCGAGGCCGCGCCGGTGACGATGGCCACCTTACCCTTCAATCTTTCGCTCATGGGGTCTCCTTCGTGGTTGGGACTGTCATGCAGGCTGCAGCAGCCACCCAAGCAAGTAGACGCCGTGGAACCGGCTCTGCCGGGCCGCTGGCGTCGCCGCCCTTGGGGGGCTGAGGCCGGACACAAGCGGTTCGCCGCTGGTGCCTGCCGAAGGGCCGGGCCTCCGGCCCGGCGCGGCCTGCAAGGACGCCGAAGGCGCTACGGGGGCAGTCATGTCTTCAGTCGTGCTTGATGGCGATGGTCTTCAGCGACGAGAAGCCGTACAGCGCCTCGAAGCCCTTCTCGCGGCCGTGGCCCGAGTGCTTGACGCCGCCGAACGGCAGCTCGATGCCGCCGCCCGCGCCGTAGTTGTTGATGAAGACCTGGCCGCATTGCAGCTTGCGCGCCATGCGCAGCTGACGCCCGCCGTCGCGGGTCCAGACGCCGGCCACCAGGCCGTAGGCCGTGCCGTTGGCGATGCGCAGCGCCTCGGCCTCACCGTGGTTCGGCCCCTCGAACGGGATCATCACCTGCACCGGTCCGAAGATCTCCTCCTGCGCCAGCCGGTGCCCCGGCGCGGCCGGCGCCAGCAGCGTGGGCGCGACGTAGCAGCCGCCGGCCGGCAGCTTGGCCGGCAGCGGGGCCTGGGCGGCGATGGCCAGCCCGCTGTCGCGGGCGATCGCCAGGTAGCTTTCAACGATCTCGCGCTGGCGGGCCGAGATCACCGGGCCGACATCGGGGTCGTCCATCGCCGGGCCGACTTTCAACGCGGCGTAGCGCTCGGCCATGCGCCGTTGCACCTCGTCGAACACCGCGCGTTCGACCAGGATGCGCGACGCCGCCGAGCAGGTCTGGCCGCAGTTCTGGATGCCGGCGTTGACCAGGAAGGGCAGCGCCGCGTCCAGATCGGCATCGGCGAAGACGATCTGCGGGCTCTTGCCGCCGAGCTCCAGCGTGACCGGGATGGTGTTGATCGCCGCCGCGGCCTGGATCAGCCGGCCCACCGCCACCGAGCCGGTGAACGACAGGTGGGCCACGCCGGGGTGCGACGACAGCGCCGCGCCGGCCTCCTCGCCCAGCCCGGGCACGATGTTCAGCGCCCCGGCAGGCAGGCCGGCGTCCTGCGCGATGTGGCCGAAGGCCAGCGCGGTCAGGCAGGCCTCTTCGGCGGGTTTCAGCACGCAGGCGTTGCCCATCGCGAGCGCTGCACCCACCGAGCGGCCGATGATCTGCATCGGGTAGTTCCAGGGCACGATGTGGCCGGTGACGCCGTGCGGCTCGCGAATGGTCAGCGCGGTGTAGCCGTTGGCAAACGGGATCGTCTCGCCATGCACCTTGTCGGCCGCGCCGCCGTAGAACTCCAGGTAACGCGCCAGCGCCAGCGCATCGGCGCGGCCCTGCTTGAGCGGCTTGCCGACGTCCAGCGCCTCCAGCCGGGCCAGCTCGTCGGCGCGCTCCAGCGTCAGCGCGCTCATCTTCAGCAGGATGCGGCCGCGCTCTGCAGCGGTCAGCTGGCCCCAGGGGCCGTCCAGCGCGGCCCGGGCGGCGGCAACCGCGGCATCGATGTCGGCGGCATTGCCGCGGGCGATCTCGGCCAGCAGGCTGCCGTCGCTGGGGTTGCGCAGCGGCAGGGTCTCGCCGCTGTCGCCGGCACGCCAGGCGCCGGCGATCAGCACCTGGCCGGGGTCGAAGCTGGGGCCGTTCATCCGGGACTCCTCAAGGTTTCGGGCATCATAGAACGCATGATTCCCCTCGCGACACACCTGCGCGCCCGCTCGATCTGCAGCCGCGCATGAGTGCGCGTGGCCGCTCCAGAGCGCGAATCCCTGCGCGCGCCGCGCGAAGGGCGGCCCGGTGAGCGTCTTTCTCTTCAAACGGTTGCTGACCTTCCTGGCCACGCTGGCGGTGGCGTCGCTGCTGGTGTTCACCGTGCTGGAGCTGCTGCCCGGCAACGTTGCCCAGGTGATGCTGGGCGAAACCGCCACGCCGGAATCGATTGCCGCGCTGGAAAAGAAGCTGGGGCTGGACCGCTCGGCGCCGGTGCGCTATGTCCACTGGGTAGGCGGGTTGTTGCGGGGCGAAACCGCCAACAGCTTCTCCTACGACACACCCACCGCCGACCTGATCGTCGAGCGGCTGCAGGTCACCGTGCCGCTGGCCGGGCTGGCCATGCTGCTGACCACCGCGCTGGCGCTGTCGCTGGGCATCTTCGCGGCCTCGCGTCACAACCAGGTCGGCGACGTCGGCGTGATGGCGATGAGCCAGGTCGGCATCGCCATCCCCAGCTTCTGGTTCGCGATCCTGCTGATCCTGCTGTTCGCGGTGAAGCTGCAGTGGGTCAGCGCCGGTGGCTTCCCGGGCTGGACCGAAGACGACGGCGGCGGTGTGCTCGAAGGCCTGAAGGCGCTGGTCCTGCCGGCGATCGCGCTGGCCCTGGTGCAGGCGGCGATCCTGGCGCGGGTCACCCGGTCGGCGGTGCTGGAGGTGATGCGCGAGGACTTCGTGCGCACCGCCCGCGCCAAGGGCTTGAGCCGGCGCGCCACGTTGTGGAAGCATGTGCTGCGCAACGCGATGATCCCGGTGCTGACGATCATGGGCCTGCAGTTCGCCAACCTGATCACCGGCACCATCGTGGTCGAAAACGTGTTCGTGCTGCCGGGCATCGGCCGGCTGGTGTTCCAGGCCATCGCCAACCGCGACCTGGTGGTGGTGCGCGACGTGGTGATGCTGCTGGTGGCGGTGGTGGTGGTGGTGAACTTCCTGGTCGACGTGCTCTATGCGATGGTCGACCCCCGGCTCAAAGCGAGTGATGCGTAGATGATCCCCCCCCGCAGCGCCTTCGGCGCCCCTCCCCCAGCGGGGCCGAGCCCGGACATTCAAGGTCCGGTCGACCTTGAATGCCTAGCGAGGGGGCGGGATGCAAAGTCCGCCGCGGCTTGCAAGGCACCCCAGCAGCCCGGCAAAGCCGGATCCGCGGCGTCTACGGGGTTCGTCGGCCGTGCACTTCGCCACCCCAGCTTCCTGATCGGCGCCGCACTGAGCGCCTTGCTGGTGCTGGCTGCGCTGGTCTCGCTGTTCTGGGCGCCCTACCCGCCGGCCGAGATCGACATCCCCAACAAGCTGGCCCTGCCATCGGCCGCGCATTGGCTGGGCACCGACAGCCTGGGCCGCGACATCGCCTCGCAGCTGCTGGTGGGGGCGCAGAACTCGATCGTCGTGGGCGTCATCGCGGTCGGTATCGGGTTGGTCGTCGGCGTGCTGCTGGGCTGCCTGGCCGCCGCCCGCCGTGGCTGGGTCGAAGAGGCGGTGATGCGCGCCGCCGATTTCACCTTCGCCTTCCCGGCGCTGCTGTCGGCCATCATGCTGGGCGCGATCTACGGGCCGGGGCTGATAACCGGCATCCTGGCGATCGGCATCTTCAACATCCCGGTGTTCGCCCGCATCACCCGCGGCGCGGCGCAGGCGGTGTGGGCACGTGAATACGTGCTGGCCTCGCGCGCCGCCGGTTTCGGCCCGCTGCGCATCACCATCGACCATGTGCTGCCCAACATCGCCAGCGTGTTGATCGTGCAGGCCACGATCTCGTTCGCCACCGCCATCCTGGCCGAGGCCGCGCTCAGCTACCTGGGCCTGGGCACGCAGCCGCCGCAGCCCAGCTGGGGCCGCATGCTCAACGAGGCCCAGACCATGCTGTTCCAGGCGCCGATGCTGGCGGTCTACCCCGGCGTGGCCATCGCGCTGAGCGTGCTGGGCCTCAACCTGATGGGCGACGGTCTGCGCGACCTGCTCGACCCCCGGCTGGCGCGGCGACGCTGAGCGGGACGTCAGCCGCCAAGCCGCCCCCACCCCGCGGCGCCGACGCCTGAGCCCGGCACCTGATCCCCCGCGTTGGCGTACAATGTCGAGTTCGATGCGTGGCGCTGCAACCACGGTTTGCCGCCGTCGACCGCCCGACACCGCTGTTGTCTGCCCCGAGGTTTGCCCCTGGTTATCCGGCTTGATGCCGGGAAACCATGGCTGTGGGCAGCGCGACAGGTCTGCCGCCCCCCGATGCCAGGGGCCCCAGGCCGCTCGTCTCTCGCCATGAGACGGGCCTGCAAGGCCGTCATGTCAGGTGCTGTGCCGAAGGTTCGCCATCGGCGCAGCGCCGGATTCCGATTCGAGGGGTGATGCCGGCCGGTGGTGCCGGTGCCACGCCGACCTGAACTTTGCTGGAGATCCGCGCCCCATGGCCAAGGAAGAACTGATCGAGATGCAGGGCAAGGTGACCGAGGTCCTGCCCGACTCGCGCTACCGCGTCACGCTGGACAACGGCCATGTGCTGATCGCCTACACCTCGGGCAAGATGCGCAAGCACCACATCCGCATCCTGGCGGGCGACGCCGTGTCGCTGGAGCTGTCGGCCTACGACCTGACCAAGGGCCGCATCACCTTCCGCCACATCGAACGCCGCGGTCCCGGCCCGGAAAACCGCGCCCGTTGAAGCGCTTGCGCCGCGCCGGCTGACGCTGCGGGCGGCGTCAGAAGCTGGTCTTGCTGGTGACCAGGAACTGCACGCGCTGGATGTCTGGCGTGGTCTTCAGTGGCATCGCCAAGTCCAGGTGCAGCACGCTGCCGAACGCCGAGCGCGTGCTGATGATGCGCAGGCCGACGCCGACATCGCCAAGCCACCCCGGGTTGGCGCGGTTGATGTTGTCGCCGCCCCAGGCCCGGCCGACGTCGGCGAATGCTGCGCCACCGAAGCGGAACAGGCGCCACAGGTACCAGTCGGTGTAGTAGCGCTCTTCCACCGTGAACAGCGCCCGCCGGGTGCCGCTCTGGTAGCGCAGGGGGTAGCCACGCAGCCCGTTGTCGCCGCCCAGCAACAACGACTGGTTGGTGTCGGGGTGGGTCAACATGTCGGCCGACGCTGCCGCGTACAGCAGCCAGCGCGGGCTCTGTGGCCGGTAATACTGCAGCTGGCCACCCGCCTGCTGGCGCCGCAGCTGGCCGTCTGCCAGTTGTCCGGCCAGCTGGGCCGAGGTGAGCAAGGTCTGGCCTGGCGCCGGCGCAAAGCCACGGCTGACCGAGGCGGCGTACAGCAGCGCGTTCAGGCTCGATCCCAGCGCGGTCGAGGCCAGGCCCAGTTGCACCGTCGAGGTCTGGCCCAGTGCAAAGAACTCCGGCCGACCGATCAGGTTGCGGTTCACTTCTTTCTCGAAGTGGTCTTCGATCACTTCGTAGCGTACGAAGGGTCCTATCAGCCGCTGGTCGGTCGGTAATTTTGCCGGTGCCACCCGCCCGGGCTCTGTGGCATAGGCATCGTCCTCGAAGCGCAGGCCCAGCGAGTAGCGATGCACCCAGCCTGCCACCAGACCCTGTGACCAGCCGCCGAAGGCCTCGGCAAAGTCCCGGCGGTGACGGTACTCGGCCGCCACCTCGCCGGCGTTGTAGAGGGCGTCGATCCGGTCGTATCGGGACGCAGTGACGCCGGCGGCCCAGCGGGCATCCAGCGCGTAGAACGGCCGCACGATGCTGGCAGCGTCACTGCGGCCGTCGCTGTTGGTCGCATGGCGGTAGCCTATCGCCGCCAGGGTGCCGAAGGCGCGCTCGTTGGCGAAGGCGAACTCGTTGCTCGATCGATCGACGTCGCTGGAGCGGCCCAAGCTCACGGCCATGCCGGTGCCGAGCAGGTTGTATTCCCGGATCTGCAGTCCGGTCGAGTTGGCGCCGCCGGAGCGACTGGCCTTGATGCCCAGGTCCAGCGACCAGTTGTCGCGGGTCAGCACGTCGATGTCGACCACGCCGCCCTGGTATGCCGTCGGCTTGAACTGCACCTCGTGGAGGTAGCGGTTGCCCAGCAGCAGACGTTCGGTTTCCTCGATCCGGCGCACCGAGACGCGGTCGCCCGACTTGAACAGCAGCGTGCGCTCGATCACCCCCGGCCGGGTCTGGATGTGCAGCGCGTTGGCCCACCGGAACAGCCGCCGGTCTTCCTCGGGGTCGGCGGTGTCGAAGATCTGCTGGGTGACGATGCGGACCTTGCCGAAGGTCGCGCCGGACGCCTCGAGTTCGGCCCAGCTGGGCAGTGTCACCAGCGCCCCGGGGGCCGGCGCCGAGGCCGGCACGGCGATCGGGGATTGCTCCGGTGATCGCGCCGGTGGGTCGGCCTGCGCGGCGCCCTGCGCCTGCGCGGCACCCGCGCACCACAGGATGGACGCCAGCAGCGCGCCGCCTGAGCGAAGCACTTGTCGGCCCGCCTCGATCACCTTGTTGCCCAGCCCAAAGGGCGCGCCGCGTTCAACCATCGATCCTCCCTGCCGCCCATCAGTCGGGTCGACCGACGCGCAGCCCTGCGGCGCAGGACGGGCCGGCCCGCGGCGCCCCTGCAGTCTCGTTGATTTCGCGCGCCGACGCTGCTGAGCCAGGGCAAGGTGGCGACGACGATGCCGCACAATCCCGTCATGCCCGTTAACGTCGAGATCAAGGCCCGCATCCCCAGCGTCGAGGCGCTGCTGCCGGTGGCGCGCGCGCTGGGGGACGACGAGTTTCCGCAGCTCATCCACCAGGACGACACTTTTTTCACCGTGCCGCATGGCCGGCTCAAGCTGCGGGTGTTCGGCGACGGCTCGGGCGAGCTGATCCACTACCACCGTGCCGACGCCCACGGTCCCAAGCTGTCGGACTACGTGCTGGCGCCGGTGCCCGAGCCCGAGAGCCTGCGCGAGGCACTGACCCGGGCCTGCGGTTTGCTCGGCCGGGTGCGCAAGGCACGCATCCTGGTGCTGGTCGGCCCCACCCGCATTCACCTCGACCGTGTCGAGGGCCTGGGCGACTTTCTTGAACTGGAAGTCGTGCTGGCCGACGGCCAGGCCGAAGCCGAAGGCACCGCGATCGCCCATGATCTGTTGGCGCGGCTGGGCGTCCAGCCCGAGCAGTTGGTCTCTGGCGCCTACCTCGATCTGCTGCGTGCCCAGGCCGGCGACGCGCCTGTCGGGGCATGAGCGTGCTGGGCCGCTCCCGAGCGCGAATCCCGCAGCGCGCAGCGCGCAGTGCAGAGGGCAGTCCAGTGAAACGACCGCCGGACCGCCTGGCGGTGCTGTGCGCGCCGGGCCGCCGATGAGCGGCGAGCCGCTGCTCGATGTGCAGAACCTGCGCGTCACCCTGCAGACCCCGCGGGGGCCCGCGGACGCACTGCGCGGCATCTCGTTTTCACTGCAGCGTGGCCAGACACTGGGGCTGATCGGCGAATCGGGCTGCGGCAAGAGCATCACCGCGCTGGCCCTGATGGGCTTGCTGCCCGACAGCGCCACGGTCAGCGGCTCGCTGCGCTTGGAGGGCCGCGAGCTGGTCGGCCTGGCCGAGGCCGACTGGTGCCGGCTGCGCGGCAACCGCATGGCGATGGTCTTCCAGGAGCCGATGACGGCGCTGAACCCGCTGCACACCATCGGTCACCAGATCGCCGAATCGCTGCGCCTGCACCGCGGCATGGGCGGCGCCAGCGCCCGCGCCGAAGCGCTGCGCCTGCTGCAGCGGGTGCAACTGCCGCAGGCCGAGCGCCGGCTGGCGGCCTACCCGCATCAGCTGTCGGGCGGCCAGCGCCAGCGGGTGGTGATCGCCATCGCGCTGGCCTGCGGGCCCGACCTGCTGATCGCCGACGAGCCGACGACTGCGCTGGACGTGACGATCCAGCGGGAGGTGCTCGACCTGATCGCCGGCCTGGTGGCCGAAGACGGCATGGCGCTGCTGCTGATCAGCCACGACCTCGGCGTGATGGCCGAGAACGTGCAGCAGATGCTCGTGATGTACGGCGGCACGGTGGTCGAGAGCGGGCCCACGGCCGAGGTCTTCCGCCACCTGGCCCACCCCTACACCCGCGGCCTGTTCGCGGCCCGGCCTCGGCTCGGCCTGCGCGCTGGCGCGACCACGGGCCGCCGCCCCCGGCTGACCACCATCCCCGGCCGCGTGCCCGAGCTGATCGACCTGCCCGCCGGCTGCGGCTTTGCCGACCGCTGCGCGTTGGCCGTGGACGCCTGCCGCCAGGCGCCGCCGCCGGCCGTCGTCGTGACCCCCGGCCATGCGGCGCGCTGCATCCGGCTCGATGCCGCGCAGGCCTTGACATGAGCCCGGCGCACGGCCGCCCGAAGGCGGGCTCGCTCCCCCTCGGGGGGAAGGCGCGCAGCGCCCAGGGGGTGACATGACGGCCTTGCTGCAGGTCGACCACCTGGTCAAGCACTACCTGCTGCCACGCGCCCACCTGCTGGCCGCGGCGCCGGTGGTGCCGGCGCTGCAGGGCGTCAGCTTTGCGGTGCAGGCCGGTCGCAGCCTGGGCGTGGTGGGTGAATCGGGCTCGGGCAAGAGCACGCTGGCGCGGTTGGTGATGGCGCTGGAGCGGCCCACCGCCGGCACCGTGCGGCTGTCCGGCCAAGACCTGCACGCGCTCGACGCCACCGCGCTGCGCCGCGCCCGCGCCGGCTTCCAGATGGTGTTCCAGGACCCGTTCGGCTCGCTAGACCCGCGCCAGACGGTGGGCCGCATCGTCGCCGAGCCGCTGGCCGCGCAAGGCGGCGAGGGCTGGTCAGCCAGCGCCGCCGCGGTGCCGCGCGCCGAGCAGCAGCAGCGCGTCGCCGAGATGCTCGAAGCGGTGGGCCTGCGGGCCAGCGACTCGACCAAGTACCCGCATGAGTTCTCCGGCGGCCAGCGCCAGCGCATCGCCATTGCCCGCGCGCTGGTCACCCACCCCCAGCTGATCGTCGCCGACGAGCCGGTCAGTGCGCTCGATGTCTCGGTGCAGGCCCAGGTGCTCAACCTGATGCAGGACCTGCAGGACCGGCTGGGCGTCACCTACCTGTTCATCAGCCACGACCTGGCGGTGGTCGACCTGGTGTGCGACGCCGTGCTGGTGCTCTACCAGGGCCGGGTCGTCGAGCAGGGCAGCCCGCAAACCCTGTTCACCGCCGCCGCCCACCCCTACACCCGCGCGCTGATGGACGCCGTGCCGCAGGCCCGGCCCGGCGCGCTGCGCCGCGCGCGCACCGTGCCGATGGCGGTGGAGCCGCGTTACGAGCAGGCCGGCGCCTGTCCGTTCGCGCCGCGCTGCGGCTGGCGCCAGGGCGCCTGCGCCGAAACCGCACCGGCCTTGCGCCCGCTGGGCCCCGGCCACCAGGTGGCCTGTCACCGGGCCGAGCAGGTGCTGGGCAGCGGCGCGCCACTGGCTGCAGAATCAAGACCACCCTGACTGGAGATTGAGCCCATGACCATTCGTCGCCGTACCCTGGCCCAGGCCGCCGCGCTGTTGGCCCTGCCCACGCTGGCCCCCCATGTGCTGGCCCAGCGCACGAAGGACAGCGTGGTGCTGGGCATGGTGCTCGAACCCGCGCCGGGGCTCGACCCGACCACCGCCGCGGCCGCGGCGATCGGCGAGGTGGTGCACTACAACGTGCTGGAAGGGCTGACCAAGATCACTTCGGCCGGCTCGATCCTGCCGCTGCTGGCCGAAGACTGGGCCAGCGACCCCGATGGCAAGAGCTACACCTTCACGCTGCGCAAGGGCGTCAAGTTCCAGGACGGCGAGCCTTTCAACGCCGAGGCGGTGCGCTTCAGCTTCGACCGCGCGCGCGCCGCCGACAGCACCAACAAGGCCAAGAAGACGGTGTTCGACAACATCTCGTCGATCGCCACGCCGACGCCCGAGACGGTGATCCTGACGCTGAACAACCCCGATGCCACGCTGCCGTTCCGCCTCGGCGAGGCGCCGGCGGTGATCCTCAGCCCCAAGAGCGCGGCAACAACGGCCACCAACCCGATCGGCACCGGCCCGTTCCGGCTGGACAACTGGAAGAAGGGCACCTCGATCACGCTGGTCAAGTGGGACGGCTTCCGCGACGCGGCCAGCATCAAGTTGAAGCGCGCGACCTTCCGCTTCATCAACGACAACGCCGCCCAAGTGGCCGCGCTGCTGGCCGGCGACATCGACGGCATGCCGCGCTTCGGCGCGGTGCAGAACCTCAAGCAGCTGCAGGCCGACAAGCGCTTCGTGGTCGAAATCGGCAGCACCGCCGGCAAGGGCATCCTGGCGATCAACAACAAGAAGAAGCCGCTGGACGACGTGCGGGTGCGCCGCGCCATCAGCCACGCGATCGACCGCCAGGCCTTCATCGACGGCGTGCTCGAAGGCCTGGCCAAGCCGATCGGCAGCCATGCCGCGCCCACCGACCTGGGCTATGTCGACCTGACCGGCCTGTACCCCTACGATCCCGAGAAAGCCAAGGCACTGCTGAAACAGGCCGGCATCACCACGCCGCTGAACCTGACGCTGACCCTGCCGCCGCCCAGCTATGCCCGCAAGGGCGGCGAGGTGGTGGCGGCGATGCTGGCCAAGGTGGGCATCGTCGCCAAGATCGAGAACGTCGAATGGGCGCAGTGGCTGTCGGGCGCCTTCAAGGGCAACTTCGACCTGACCATCATCAACCACGTCGAGCCGCTCGACTACGTGCAGTACGCCAACCCGCAGTACTACTGGGGCTACGACAGCAAGGCCTTCAACGACCTGGTCAAGAAGCGCGCCGAGGCTGCCCGCGGCCGGCCGCAGGTCACCTTGTACGGCGACATCCAGCGCCAGCTGGCCACCGACGCGGTCAACGCCTTCCTGTTCAACCCGTCGCAGGTGTCGGTGGCCAAGCGCGGGCTGAAGGGGCTGTGGGCCAATTCACCGGTGTCGGCCAACGACCTGTCGCAGGTCTCCTGGCAGTGACGGCCCCGGTTTGCAAGGCACTGCCATGACCACCGACCTGGCGGCACTGACCGCGGAGTTGCGCGGCTACGAAGAGCGCATCCTCGACCCCGCGGTGCGGGCCGACCCGGCGCAGATCCGCGCCCTGCTGGCGCCCGAGTTCGTCGAGTTCGGCGCCTCGGGCCGGGTCTTCGACCGCGACGGCATCGTCGCCACGCTGGCCGCCGAAGGCCCGCGCAGGGGGCCGGCCCGTCAGGCGCGCGGCTTCAAGCTGCGGCTGCTGGCGCCGGGCGCCGCGCTGACCACCTGGCGCGTCAAGCGCGACGATGGCGTCGAAACCCTGCGCAGCAGCGTCTGGCAGCAGCAGGACGGCCGCTGGCTGATGGTCTTCCACCAGGGCACGCTGGCCGCCAGCGACGACGAAGGCACGTCGTGAGCACGGTGGCCGTCGCCCCTTTGGCAACCGCGCTGGCGGCCGCGCCCGGACGCTGATCGAGCCCGCGGCAATGCGCGGTGCTGGTAGAGCGGCGCCGGGCCCGCGGCGTCAGTCCTGCGACGGCGTGGCGCCGGGCTCGTCGCTGGCGCCGTCCAGCGCGCGGATGTCCTCGGCCGACAGCACCAGCCGGGCTGCAGCGGCCAACTCGGCCCACTGCGTGGTGCTGGTGGCGCTGGCGATCGGCGCGGTCAGGCCGGGACGGGCGATCTGCCAGGCCAGCGCCACCTGGGCCGGCGTGGCGCCGCGGGCCTGCGCCACCGCGTCCAATACCGCCAGCACACGCAAGCCGCGGTCGGTCAGGTAGCCCTTGCAGCCGGCGCCGCGCGGGCTCTTGCCCAGATCGGCCTCGCTGCGGTACTTGCCGGTAAGGAATCCGCGCGCCAGGCCGAAAAAGTTGATCACCCCCAGGCCCTGGGCGCGGCACAGCGGCTCCAGGTCGGCTTCGTAGGCGGCGCGGTCCATCAGGTTGTAGAGCGGCTGCAGGCTCTCGTAGCGCGGCAGGCCCTCGCGGGCGCTGACGGCCAGCACCTCGGCCAGCCGCGGCGCGCTGAAGTTGCTGGCGCCGATCGCCCGCACCTTGCCTTCGGCGATCAGCTCGGCAAAGGTGGCCAGGGTTTCTTCCAGCGGCGTGGCCGGGTCGTCGTCGTGCGACTGGTAGAGGTCGATGTGGTCGGTGCGCAGCCGGCGCAGCGAGTCCTCGACCGCCTGGCGGATCCAGCGCCGCGACAGCCCGGTGTTGACGTTGCCCGGCGTGTCGGGCATCGGCTTGCCCACTTTGGTGGCGATCAGCACCCGCGCGCGCTTGCCGGCGTTGCCGGGTGCGGTCAGCCAGTCGCCGATCACGGTTTCCGATTCGCCGCCGCTGTGGCCCGGCACCCAGCGCGAGTAGACGTCGGCGGTGTCGATCAGGTTGAAACCGTTGTCGACGAAGGCGTCGAGCAGCTGGAACGAGGTGGCCTTGTCGGCCGTCCAGCCGAAGACGTTGCCGCCGAAGGCCAGCGGCGCGGTGTGCAGGCCGCTGCGGCCAAGTTCTCTGGTTTGCATGATTCAAGGTCCTGGAGCAAGGTCATTCGATGGTCAGGCGGTTGAAGAAGCGCGCGCCGGGCGCGATGTCGTCGCGCAGGGCCGGGCGGTAGGGCGGCACGCCGGGCTGCGCCGACGGTGCGCTGATGTGGTTCAGGTCGATCGCTTGAGGCCTGCCTTCGAGGCCGCGTTCGTTCAGCGCGAGCCGGAAATAGATGCCGTTCCAGAGCTTGGCGCCGAACTCGCTCGGCGTCTTGAACATGAACAGCAGCGCATGTTCCAGCCAGGCCAGGTCGGTGGTGCCGGCCGTCAGTTGCACCGTGCCGGGCTGCGGGTAGGGGTAGGGCACGTGGCAGAACACCTCGGCGGGGCTGTCAATGCACTTGAACTCCTTCATCGACAGGAAGAAGTCCTTGAATGGCTCACGATCCAGTTTCAGCACGAAGCCGGCGCGGCCGTCGGCGGTGGGCGTGAAGTCGACCGTGCCGAGCTTGACGCGGCCGCCATCGCGGTTGTGCAACACCACCGCGTGGCTGCCCGCCAAGTCCCAGGCCTGCGCCGGCAGCGCCGTCATCGTCGCGATCGTCGTCACCGCCAGCGCGGCCGTCGACAGCGCGGTGACCAGTCGCCATGGTGCCGGGCCGGCTGTCGGGGTCGGGGTCGGGGTCGGCGTCAATGTCAACGTCGGCGTCAATGTCAACGTCGGCGTCGGCGTCGGCGCGACGGTCGGCGCGACGGTCGGCGCGACGGTCGGCATGACGGTCGGCATGACGGTCGGCATTCGGGCCGGGTCTGGGTGGGCTGATTGCGTGCGCATCAAGAACCTTCATCGGCCGGGGCAGGAGGAGGATCGTCGCACAGGCCAGCCCGGCGGGCCGTGCTTCAGCCGGGCCGGTGGCGGGCGGCGCGTGCCGACAGCGCGCCGGGAAAGTACAGCGCCGTCAGGCTCTTGCTGTGCACCGGCGAGAAGGCGGCCGGCTTGCGCGCGCCGGCCTGGGCGGCATGCGGGCCGTGGCGGCGCCAGTCGCGCACCCAGAAGATGTCGTCGGCCACGTCCATCAGGCCCAGCGTCTCGCGGTCGCCCACCAGCACGCCCTGCACCCGCAGCCCCAGGCGGTCGCGGGCGTCGTCCAGCCGCGCCAGCGTGGCGGCGGTGCAGCCGAACTCGCCGTCGCTGACGATCAGCAGGTCGGCGCTGGCCCAGCGGGCGTCGTGCACCCGCTCGATCGCGCGCTCGATCGGGCCTTGCACGTCGGTGCCGCCGTCGAAGCTCTGGCCCATCAGGTCCAGCAGCGCGGCCAGGCCGCCGCGGGCGGCAGCAGCGCCTGGGTCGTTCGGGTCCGCCGGCACGAGGGGCGGGTGGATGCCGGTCAGCTCACGTTCGACGATCTCGTCGGGGCCGCCGAAGGCGATCAGCCGGCAGCCGCGCCGCTCGGCATGGGCCGTGCGCACGGCCTGCAGCACCACCGCCTTGGCCACGGTTTCGGGGGCGCCGCGCATCGAGCCCGAGGTGTCCAGGCAGATCAGGATCGGGCCGCGCTCCAGCGCCTCGGGGCAAGGCGGCGCCGGATCGTGGCGCGGCGGCGCGGCGGGGTCGGGCCGCCAGTCGATCAGCACCGCTTCGCTGTCGTAGGTCAGCAGCCGGGCTTCGGCGCGGCGCGCCCGCCACAGTTTCTTCAGCACCGGATGCAGCAGCATCGCCGCCTCGCTGCCCAGCATGCCGTCGATGCGGTCGGACTGGCGGATGCCGCGCAACTCGCCCGGCGCATCGGGCAGCCGCGTCTCCACCGCCTTGAGGCCCAGCAGCCGCTGCTCGGCGCGGTCGCTGGGCCGCGGCGGCAGCGCCTGTGGCCGCGCGGCGCGCTCGGCGCGGCCCAGCCGGCGGATCAGCGCCACCAGTTCGGGCAGGGTTTTCAAGGTCTCGCTGATGCGCTGGGCCTCGGTCCATTCGCGGCGGCTCAGCTGGCCGCGCAGCTCGTCCCAGCGCAGCGAAGCGCCGTCGCCCAGCCCTTGCAGCAAGGCCTGCAGCTGGTCCCAGTCGCCTTTCAGCACCGACCAGGCGTCGCTGAATTCCTGCGTCACCTGCGCGATGGCCTGCCCCCGGCTCAGCCGCGGCTGCAGGTCGACCAGCCGGTCGAGGTGCCACAGCAGCGTGCGCAGCGCTTGTTCGGTCAGCGCCTGCGCGCCCTGGCAGGCGGCGGGCAACGACAGCTGGCCGGCCACCTGCCGCAGCGGCGCGCTGGCCGCTGCGTCGCCGAAGTCGGCAGCGGCTGGCGGCAGCACGCCCTGCAGCAGCGCGGCCTGCCAGCGCTGCAGGTCGGCCAGGCGCTGCGCGGTGGGGTCGGCTGCCGCGGGGCAGCGCTCGCCGGGGTCGCCACCCTGGCCGTGACTGCCGCCGCGGTCGCTGCGGCCGGCGCTGCCGGCGTCCTCGACCATGCCGGCACTGCAGGTCAGCCCGGGCAGCCACAGCGCGCGGGGCAGCGCGTCGAGCCGGTCGTAAGGCGCGTCGAGGTTCAGCGCAGCCATGGCAGCGGGTGGGTCAGGCGTCCGGCCAGGGCACCGGCGGCGGCGCCACCGCCGGCAGGGTGTCGTCGACCGGCTGGGCGGCGAAGCCCCGTGCGGTGGCCGCCAGCCGCGCCTGCAGGCCGGCCAGCCTGACCAGCGTGTCGGCATGCACGGCCAGCCAGCCGGCTGCCAGGGTCGGCGGCAACCACAGCCGCCGGGCGCACTGCGCGGCCAGCGTGTCGTGGGCGGTTTGCACCTGCACGGTAGCGGCTGCGGCGCGCGCCGCCACCGCCGCCACCTGGGCCTGGCGGGCGGCCAGGTGCACGGGGCTGAAGCGGCGACGGGCGCGGTCTTCGAGCGTGGCCGAGAGCACCCGCGCCATGCCTTGCGGGTCGTCGCTGCCGCCCAGGCTGCGGGCCAGTGCCAGCTTGCCGGCGCCATCGCCGCTGTTGTCGCCACCGTGGCTGCCGTTGCCACCGTTCTCGGCCGGCAGGCGTTGCTCGATGTCCAGCTGCTTCTCGAACGCGCTGACCGCATGGTCCAGCCAGGTCAGCGGCTGCGGCCGGGCCTGCACCACCGTGTCGGTCACCCAGGCAGCCAGCCGCGGCACCGCGTCGGCATCGGCGCCGGCGACGTAGGGCGCCAGCCACAGGTCCAGCGGCGTCAGCGCGGCGCGGCCTTCGGTGGCGGCCGCACAGCGCATCAGCGCCACCAGTTGGCGCCAGCGCCGGTCGGACACGGTCTGGCCCAGCCGCGCCACCTCGGCGCGCAGGGCGGTCAGCATGGCCAGCGTGTCGTCGCCCAGCGCCACCGTGGCGGCCACGGCCTGCACGGCGGCGCGATCGGCAGTGGTGATCGGTGCCGGGGCATTTGCCAATGACGCGGGCGCCAGCGCCAGCGCGGCTGGCCCGCCGTCGGCCAGTTGCAGCAGCGCAGCGAAGGCCGCATCGCCCACCGGCGCCACCGGCACGCGCAGCAGGAAGCGGTCGTGGAAGGCCAGCAGCGAATCGTCGGCCGGTGGCTCGTTGCTGGCACCGACCACGCTGACCAGCGGCGTGCTCAGGCGGGCCCGGCCGTTGTCGAATTCGCGCTCGTTGAGCAGCGTCAGCAGCGCGTTGAGGATCGCCGAATTGGCCTTGAACACCTCGTCGAGGAAGGCGATGCCGGCGGTCGGCAGGTAGCCGTCGATCAGGCGCTCGTAGCGGTCGTCCTCCAGCGCCTTCAGCGACAGCGGGCCGAACAATTCCTCGGGCGTGGAGAAGCGCGTCAACAGGCGCTCGAAGTAGCGCGCGCCGTCGAAGCAGCGGTGCAGGCGGCGCGCCAGTTCGCTCTTGGCGGTGCCGGGCGGGCCCAGCAGCAGCACATGTTCACCGGCCAGCGCAGCCAGCAGCAGCAGCCGGGCGGCGGTGTCGCGCTCGAGCAGGCCGCGCTCCAGCGCTTGAAGGTGTTGCGGCAGGCGTTCGCGCAGGGTCGCCGGGCTCGGCTGGCTCGACGACGTCGACAAGGTGGTGGGGTTCGACATGGCGTCGATTGTGGCGCCAGCACGGTGGCCGGTGGCGGGGCCGGTCGGGCCCGCCGCGCCAGCGCGGCTGGGCTGCTGAGCGGTCGACGCACCTGTCTGGACGCGCCGCCTTGACACCCATGTCAAATGACACAGTGCTTTGCACTCAGAAACATAAAGTGGCGGTTGCAGCGCCGATTTTGCGTTTGGCGTGCTGCGCAGCCGACGCCTGCGGGCATGAAGTCTCGAACGAATCGAGGTTGCGGATGGACCTGCTTGCATCGTTCTTTGCGCGCGAGGGCCTGCTGCCCCACAGCGTCTGCCTCAGTGCGTCGCCGGGCTTGTTGTGGACCATGGTCGGCGCCGACCTGGTGATCGCCTCGGCCTACTTTTCGATCCCGCTGGCCATCGTCAGCTTCGTGCGCCAGCGCAGCGCGCTGTCCAACCGCGGCATGGCGGCCTTGTTCTCGGCCTTCATCCTGGCCTGCGGCACCAGCCACCTGATGGATGTCTGGACGATCTGGCAGCCCGATTACGGCGCGCTGGTGGCCAGCAAGCTGCTGACCGCGGCCTTGTCGTTGGTCACCGCGGTGCTGTTGTGGCCGCTGATCCCGCGGGCCTTGAAGATTCCCTCGGTCGACCAGTTGCAAGCCGCCGTGGTCTCGCTGCAGGCCGAGGTCGGGCGCCGCAAGACAGCCGAGCAGCACCTGGCCGAGATCGAACAGAGCCTGGCGGTCACCCTGGCCAGCATCGAGGCCGGCTTCATCGCCACCGACACCGACGGCCGTGTGACCCGCATGAACGCGGTGGCCGAACAGGTGACGGGCTGGGCCTCGGCCGACGCGCGCGGCCAGCAGCTGTGGGCGGTGTTCGCCCGTGAGGGCCGGCCCGCCGACTATGCGCAGCGCAACCCGCTCGATCTGATGCAGGAGCTGGCCATCACTGTCGACCAGCCGCAACTGGTGACGGCGGTGGCGCGTGGCGGCCAGCGCACGCCGGTGGAGGTGCGCGCCGCGCTGACCCACGCCGGCGACGGCAGCGTGCGCGGCATGACGATGGTGTTTCGCGACCTGACGCGCATCCAACGTGCCGAGGCCGAGCGTCACCGTCTGGCGGCCATCGTAGAGTCGTCGTCTGACGCCATCATCGGCAAGACGCTCGACGGCCACATCACCAGCTGGAACGCTGCGGCCAGCGCAATGTTCGGCTACAGCGCCGAGCAGGCGATCGGCGCGCCGGTGCAGATGCTGATCCCGCCGGAACTCGCGGCCGAGGAGGCCGGCATCCTGGCCGCGCTGGCGCTGGGCCAGCGCGTCGCACCGTTCGACACCGTGCGGCTCACCCGCGATGGCCGCCGCCTGGCGGTGTCGGTCACGGTTTCGCCGATCCACGACGCGATGGGGCGCATCGTCGGCGCCTCGAAGATCGCGCGCGACATCACCAACCAGCAACTGGCCAGGCAGTCGCAGCTGAAGGCCGAGCGGCTGGAGGCCGAGAACCGCCAGATCCTGGAGGCCAGCCGGCTGAAGAGCCAGTTCCTCGCCAACATGTCGCATGAATTGCGCACGCCGCTGAACGCGATCATCGGCTTCGCCGAGCTGCTGCACGCCGACCAGGTGCCGGTCAGCTCGCCCAAGCACCGGCAGTTTCTGGGCCACATCGGGCGCAGCGGCCACCACCTGCTGCGGTTGATCAACGACGTGCTCGACCTGTCCAAGGTCGAGTCGGGCAAGTTCGTCTTCAGCCCCGAGCCAGTGGACCTGGGCCGCCTGGTGGGCGACGTCTGCGCGGTGCTCGACGGCATGGCGATGCAGAAGCACCTGCGGCTGGAGGTCGACATCGACCCGGCGCTGGACGACCTGGTGCTCGACCCGTCGCGGTTCAAGCAGGTGCTCTACAACTACCTGTCCAATGCGATCAAGTTCACCCCCGAAGGCGGGCGGGTGACGCTGCGTGCCCGGCCCGCCGGGCCGCTGGCCTTTCGCGTCGAGGTCGAAGACACCGGCATCGGCATCGCCGCGGACAACCTGCCGCGGCTTTTCGTCGAATTCCAGCAACTCGACGACAGCTACAGCAAGCAGCACCAGGGTACCGGCCTGGGGCTGGCGCTGACCCGCCGCCTGGTGCAGGCGCAGGGCGGCGATGTCGGCGTGCGCAGCCGGCCTGGCGCGGGCAGCGTGTTTCATCTGGAGATGCCGCGGGCTCCGGGCGCTGCGGATGCCGCAGGTGCCGCCGGTGCCGCGGTTGCCGCGGTTGCCGTGCCGCCGATGTTGCCGGCGGTGCAGGCAGTGTCGACACGGCCGGCGGCCGGCGCCGCGCAGCGCCGGCTGCTGGTGATCGAGGACGATCCGGCATGGCAGGAGCAGCTCAGGGACGGGCTGCAAGCCGCCGGCTTCACCATCGACCTGGCCGATACCGGGCGGCAGGCGGTGGCGCGGGCGCACGAGCGGGCCTACGACGCGATCACGCTCGACCTGCGACTGCTCGATCTGCCCGGCCTGGATGCGCTGGTCAGCATCCGCGCCACCGGCGCCAGCCGCGAATCGCCGGTGCGCGCGCTGAGCCTGCCGGTCGCCGCCCGCCAGTCGTTCACGCTGGCGATCGCCGACCTGCTGGGCAAGCCGATCCGCGTCGCCGAAGTGGTGCTGGCGATGGCCATGTTGCCGCCGGCCAGCGGGCGGCGCTTGCGGGTGATGGTGGTCGACGACGACCCGCTCGCACTCGACCTGATGTCGGCCACGCTGCAGAGCCTGGCGATCGACGTGGTCTGCGTCAACGGCGGCCAACAGGCCCTGCGCGAGATCGACCGGCACCAGCCCGACGCGCTGATCCTCGACCTGATGATGCCGGGCTTCGACGGCTTTGCCACGCTGGACGCGCTGCGCCAGCAGGGGGCCTGGCAACACCTGCCGGTGTTCATCTGGTCCAGCATGATCCTCACCGACCAAGAGCTGACCCTGCTCACCCGATCGGCCCAGGCGATCACCAGCAAAGGCGGTGGCGCGCTGGCGCAGGTGCTGGAGGCGCTGCGCCACTGGCAGCCGCTGCCGGCGCCGGCCGCCGACAGGCAGGCGACATGATGCCGCCCGCGGTCCTTGCGCCGCATGTCTTGGTGGTCGACGACAACCCGGTCAACCTGGAACTGGCGAGCTTCGTGCTGGCCACTGACGGTTGGTGCGTGAGCACCGCCAGCGATGCCGCAGAAGCGCTGCTCAGCATCGCGCACTGCCTGCCCGATCTGATCCTGATGGACATCCAGCTGCCCGGCATGGACGGGCTGACGCTGACGCGGCGGATCAAGGCCGATCCGGCGCTGCGCCACATCACGGTGGTGGCCTTCACCGCCTATGCGATGAAGGGCGACGAGGCGATCATGCGGGCAGCCGGCTGCGACGGTTACCTGGCCAAGCCGATCGAGGTGGCCCGGTTCGCCGCGCAGGTGCGCGCGCTGCAGCGGGGGCCGGAGCCGCGCTGAGGCCAACGCGCGCCGGGACCGGCCGGCGCTGCGGGCGGCCGGCGCTGCGGGCGGCCGGCGCGGCTCGCGCCCCCGCTGCCGCCCGCCATCGACCACGCGGGTCAGACCCAGGGTGCCGGCAGGCCCTCGGCAGCCAGCGCGCGCTGAAATGCCGGCCGCTCGATCAGGCGCTGCAGCCACCCGGCGATGGCCGGTCGGCTGCGTGCCGGGGGGGATGCCGCACCCTCGAAGCCGCGGGTCCAGCGGCTCAGCATGAAGCCGTAGGCATCGGTCACGCCGAAGGCCGGTCCCAGCAACCAGGGCTGGCCGTGGCCGGCCAGCTGGGCCTCGATCTGGTCGAGCAGGCGGCCGATGTCGGCCTGGGCATGGGCCTGCACCTGAGCCGCGCCGTCGGCGTTGCCGGCGTCGACCAGGCGCTCGGGGTAGAAGTAGTGCATCAGCCGGGCCTGCAGGGTGTTGCTCATCCAGACCAGCCACTTGTAGGCCTGCGCCCGATCGGCGCTGCCCGGCGGCGGCATCAGGCCGGCACCGGGCAGGCGGTCGGCCAGGTGCAGGCAGATCGCGGCCGATTCGTACAGCACCAGGTCGCCGTCGCGCAGCACCGGGATCTGGCCATTGGGGTTCAGCGCCAGGTAGGCCGGCGCGTGGTGCGCGTCCATCGTGCGGTCCACCAGCTGCAGGCGGAACGGCAGCGCCAGCTCGTGCAGCAGGATGTGCGGCGCCAGGCTGGCATTGCCGGGGAAGTAGTGCAGTTCGATCATCAGGGGGCTCGATGGCGTGGGGCTGGGCGGCCCATGGTGCCTTGCCTGCCGCGGGCCGTGGTGCCCTGACCTATGCAGCACGCTGCATATCGCGCAGACCGGGCGCAGCGGCAAGAATCGCGCGCTGCAGCTGGCGGTGTGCCCGGCGCCGACCAGCCGGGCGCCGGCGCGTTTTCGACCCGGCATCGAACCCCTTCCAGACGCCGACCCCTCACCACCCGACCGCGGAAGATTTCAGATCAATGGATGCGTTCTCCCAGAGCCTCGGCGTCGCCCTGGCGCTCGTCACCCAGGCCGATGCCGCCTTGTGGCAGATCGTCGCGCTGTCGCTGCGCGTCAGCGGCACCGCCGTGGCGCTGGGCGCTGCCGGCGGACTGCTGCTGGGCGCCTGGCTGGCGGTGGCGCGCTTCCCCGGTCACGGCGTGGCGGTGGGCCTGCTCAACACGCTGCTGGCGCTGCCCTCGGTGGTGGTGGGCTTGATCGTCTACTTGCTGCTGTCGCGCTCCGGCCCGCTGGGCGCGCTGGGCATCCTGTTCACGCCCACCGCAATGGTCATCGCCCAGAGCATCCTGGTGGTGCCGCTGATCGCCGCGTTGTCACGCCAACTGGTGGCCGACGCGCTGCGCGAGGGCGGCGACGAGTTGCAGGCGATGGGCGCGGGCCCCTTGCTGTCGGCGCTGCTGATGCTGGCGCACCAGCGCCTGGCGGTGCTGACGGTGCTGCTGACCGCCTTCGGCCGCGCGGTCGCCGAGGTCGGCGCGGTGATGATCGTCGGCGGCAACATCGACGGCTTCACCCGCGTGATGACCACCGCCATCGCGCTGGAAACCAGCAAGGGCGACTTGCCATTGGCGCTGGCGCTGGGCGGCGTGCTGCTGGGCGTGGTGGCGCTGGTCAACGCGGCGCTGGGCCTGCTGCAGCGGCAGTCGTCCCGTGGCGCGCCACCGTTGGGCGGCGTGGCGGGCGGCGCGGCCGGCGGGCTGGCCGGGTGAGCGCGCGCCTGCCGTCGCTGGCGGGGCCGTCTTCCGGTCTGTCTGCCGGCCAGTCTGCCGGCCTGTCGGCCGATCTGCCGGTCGATCTGCAGGCCGGGCGGCTGCCGGCCCAGCCGACGCACCCAGCCGTGCCGTTGATCGGCCTGCGGCAGGCGTCGGTGCACTTCGGCGCCCAGGTGGCGCTGCGCGATGTCACGCTGCAAATCCACCGCGGCGACCGCAT